>NZ_JBYCKP010000093.1:0-11335 GCF_057473445.1 Acidithiobacillus sp. TH-A36
TTGGTCCCTCTGCAACGGATCGGGAAGTAGGGGATTTACGCCCAAGCAGAGACAGGCTTATGGCGGATTGGGGTTGGGGGGTTGGCCTCCGCCTTTCGGAGATCATGACTCTCAATCAGTATCAGTTCCTTGCCTTGCATCCGGATGAGGAATCCCCCTTTTCACAACAAGCCGTTGAAGTGATTGGCAAGGGCAATGTGGCGCGAAATGTTGCCGTACCGAACTGGTTGATTGCAGATACGCTCCAATATATGCAAGGAGAGCGGGCACGAGCGCTGGAACTGGGGCGCAAAAAAGGAAGGCAGGCGCCTAAAGTCCTATTTCTGGCAGGTGCACGTTCACCAGATCCAGGATCAACTTTCACCCCGCGACGATTCGAGACGATCGTCGAAGAGGCCTGCATTTCCGCAGGCCTGATGCGGTTGAAACAACGTATTGATCCAGACACGGGCATAACGACGCAGGTTTCGGTTGCCAATCACTGCGTGCATGATCTCCGGCACACCTATGCCGTGTATACCTACTGGATCGAGGTGAAGAATGGGAATCCGGAACCATGGAAGGTGATTCAGGCGCAACTTGGTCATGAGCGGATGGAAACGACTATTCAGACTTACCTGAAGTTTGTCCAGTTGTTTGGTCCTCGTGGCCAACAGGACATTAGGTCTCTTGTAGGCTTGGAGTAAGACAATGACCAAGAATAAGAAACGATCCTCTGCAAGCACTGTTGCCAAAGCCTCAATGCTAGCAAAGTCAGGCACCATCGCACACGACGAGCCACCAGTATCTGACGCCACTTTTCCACGACGCGCAGAGGCCAAACGCAAGCCAACTTCGGCTACATCTGTCGCTGCTCAGATCCGTAGGAAGTCGGAAGAGACCGCGAATATCGTGGATATGGGAGCGACTCGTCTAAAGCAAACCAAACTCCATTTCAGTAATGACTATCACGATATTCGCGTCGAGTTTCCAGGTCCTGATCGTGAGCCCTACGTTTTAGACCTTTCATTCCTGGGGCAGGCACCCAACCTAGCCAAACCGCTAGCTGAGGGTTTCCGGCTTTATGGAGTCGGTAAGCGCCAGAAGACGATCATGGGGCGCAGATCCGAGCTTCAGGTTGGATTTTTAGCCTTTTTGCGGGAAAGCGATCTCCTGCACATCACCCTCGAAGAGTTTGATCGTTCCTTATGGAATCAGTTCAAGCAGTGGCTTGACTCGAAGATTGATCAGAAACATGGACAGGTGCTTCATCCGAAAACCAGGTCGGTAACCTTCGGGGCATTAGTTGCTGTGATGGAAGCATTGAAGTCGGCTCCAGAATTCGGCCGATTGGCACGAGTTGCCTTCGATGCAAGACCGAACATCACTTGGAGTTATGTTGAAACGCGAACCACACCACGACAAAGATTGTCTTACGAAGCATTGCAGGCAATTGATAACGCGGTGGCCAAGGATATTGATGCCCTTCGCGCAAGAATCGAGAAGTCGGAGCAGTTGTTGCAGAAGGGAAGCGAAAGGCTCGCTGCAGGGGATTTCGACCTTTCCGATCTGGCTACGTGCGCCGCTTACATCGCTCAGAACTGCCCCGAAGGCCTCCCATCTCCTACCGTCTTGAAAAAATGCCACCCTGAGTTATATCGCCATGTTGGTTTTAACAAGAAAGCGCATACCATCCTGCGGCTTAAGGAAATCCTCTACCCAACTGCCCGCGATCTCGTGCCACTGGTCCTTTTCCTGGCAATTGAGTCCGCCATGAATCCGACGACATTGTTTGAGTTGGAATGGACAGATATTCATCCCGGAGAACTGCTCGGTCAGCCATTGATCCGATTGGGCGGGACCAAGTGGCGGGCAAGCGAAGATCCATTGATACCGATGTCTGCGGCTCGTATTGAACCGGTCTTGGATCTTCTTAAACGCCTAACGAAGCTGGTGCGCAAGACTGTCAGCCCTTCCTTGAAGGACCGACTGTTCCTTTTTTACCGGTATCATGGGACCATTTCCGCAGGCCGGGGACTTGGTGGGGATGACAGGGGAATACCCAGGTCCGATGGGAGATGGATACGTAGTCTGGCGGAGTTCTGCGAGAATCATGGACTCCAGTCGTTCAAACTCAGCCAGATCAGGGCAACAATCGGCGACGAGATTGCCTTTCGCGAGGGTATTGTGGTGTCCAGTCAGATTCTTGGACACAAGGATGTTAGGACCACAGATAAGCATTATGTTAGTGATGGAACACGGTGGCGGGAAGCCGAATGGCTTGGGAACGCCATGCTCTTCATGGAACGATGGTTCAGGACGGACGGGAAAATTGATCCGCGTCGACGCCGGCTCACACCGCGTATGGATCGTGGCGCTGCCACGCCGGGGTTCTATTGTTTTGATCCCTACGATTCGCCATGGCCGACGCAGAACAAAAATCGGTTGTGCGCCGCTTACGGTCGATGTCCCTCCTGCCCTTTGGCGGCGGCCGACATTCATGATCCCGGAGCTGTCGCGTTGTACCTGTCCTTGCGTACGGCGATCTTTGAGGCGCAAGGGCAGATCGCCGGAGAAGCTTGGCTGGTGCGTTACGGCCCCGTGCTCATGGATCTTGATGCGTTACTGACGCATGTGCCCGCCGATGTCCTGGAAGCAGCAAAGCGCTTCGATGTGACCTTGCCAGCAGTGGAGTAATGAATATGTTGACCGCAGAAATCATTCGTACAAGCTCAAGCGCTCCGTTTCACCTCCGTCCGGAAGTCGAACTGAATGCGGTCTGGGTGTCATCGAAGAGTCGCTGGAGGGATTCCATCTGGTGGCTGGATAATCCGAGCATCGGCCAGCGCGCTTTGTCAGCTAAGATGAATTGGGATATGGCGTTGCCAGATGGGCGGAACCTCCTTGACTCGGAGCATTCCCAACTACTGGGATGGCTAAGAAGATTTGTCTGGAGTCTGTTTACTGATCCCCGAGACAAGGCCAAAGCATATAAAACCGGGAATGGCGTCCTGTTGACGCAGGGTCTTCGGGTGGTCGTGCCATGGATGGTCGAACGTGGGCAAATATGGCCCAAAAATATGGACAAGGCGTTCGTTGCTGCGTTCATAGATGATCTGCCGTCGATTATTGCCGTAGACGTAGATGACGAAACGGTTATCGGGGAAGGAGCAGCCTATAGGCCCCTGAAAATCATTGACTTAATCTGGCGGCAGCGCCAGGCCCTGGAAGAAGCGGGCATTTCACCAATGCCGGAACGGCCTTGGATAGATGAGAAAGGGGCCAACTCGATTGCCAGGCAGATCATCACCGAGGCGCGGGGTTGGATTCGGCCTTTGCCCGACGAAGTGGCCATTCCACTGGTAAACAAGGCAGCATGGTTTCTGGGAATCCCCGCCGAAGTCGGCTTGGAGGCCCGCGAAAAAATGGAAGAGGCCTACCACCGAAACGATTTCCCTAAAAAATCTAAGAATCCTCAGATCGCTCGTCGAAATCGCATTAACGCGGTTCTGCATGATTATGAATTGTCTGTCCTTGATAGTGCGTCTGGGGAGTGGTACGACCATTTGATTCAATACAATATTAAAAAAATTAGAGAGGCGGGTCCGATATTACGGGTCCGACAGCTGGTTGCTGCTATTACGGGGGCTGCGTGTATCGTAATTCAATCCTCAACCGGCATGCGTGCAAGCGAGATATGTGCTTTGCGCGCAGGTGTTGATTCGGAAACCGGTCTACCGCATGGGGTCCGTATTGTCGAGGCATCGTCGGGGCTCAACGAAGCATTCGTGCTGCGATCCGAGCTGAGCAAGGAGGAAGAGGTTCCGCTTGATGTAGACTGGTTGCTCGGAATGCGCCCGAAAGGCAGCGACGAAATTCCCCTCCCGGTTCATGCCATGCTCGTGCTTGACAAACTGTACGCACATGAACGCAAACTTGCCGAAACAGATCGGCTGTTGATCACCATCAACGCTGGGAAGTCCTTTGCCTGGGAGAAAAAGGGAGTCAACCACTTCGACACCGCCCAGCTAAACGAGTATGTTAAGGCGTTCATTGAGCGATGGGTAGATCTGTCCGATTTGCCGGACGAATCTGCACACCGAATTTCCGAGAATGATCTCATCCCTTGGCGTGAGTCGAAGGGTCGCATCATCCGGCCTCACCAGTTTCGCAAGACCTATGCACAGTTCGCGTTGTCCATTGATCCGCGTCTGCTGCCAGCCGTTCAGCGCCAATACCACCACATGGCTATGGCTATCACGGAAGGTGGCTACTGGGGTAGCAATCGAATCCAGATCGAACCAATCAATGCCATGGCATCCCAACTTACGGCCATGCAAATGTATGAGATGGCGACTGGCCGGACAAAGGTCGCCGGAAAGATGGGCAAGCAACTTGAGAAAGGAATTGATGAGGTGCGCACGTTGGTCGAGGGGGCGGGTTTGGAAGTAGGATGGCGGCGCGTGATGCGTTTTGTTCGGGATAACAGCTTGCACATGTGGTTTGCCCCGCATGGTAATTGCTTCCCGATGAACACAGAGAACATGGGTTGCCATAAGGCTGCTGGGACGCGGCCAATTGGACTACCCATCCCTAACTACACTACGCGAGAACCTTCACTCTGTTCGGGTTGTGACTGTTTCATTCTGGACTTGCGCCACGTTGGGTTCTGGCAGGAACGGTATGTCACCAATGCCGTGGCACATCAGCAAGCCGAGGCGCGAGGGCAGGGCAGCATGTTCCGCGTGGCGGCTATGCGGGCTTCAGTGGCAAAAAAGATCCTGGAGCGCCTAGGGATAAAGACCGCTCCGTTGGATCTGCGCGTGGACCAAGAACTCGTCAATGTCAGGCAGTAGAAAACGGCCTCCCAGGGCAGTCATCGAAAAGGATTTTGATGATGCGATTGACCGTCTGGAAAAGAAGAAACCCAAAGACCCGCTGTTGAAGAGACTGGCGGCAGAGGGGCGCTTACAAATCAACTTTTCGACGGTTGCTAAAGAGGCTGAACACTCACGGACTTTGATCGCACACTCAAATTGCCAATATCAGTCACAAAGGGCCAGAGTGTTGCAATTGATGCGCCCTGGTGAGGTTACTGCGCCAAGGACCGCGAGTGAGGTGATCACTCGTCTTCGGGAAGACGTGGCAGAGCTGAAAAGCAAGCTGCATGCTGCGCTGAGTGGGCAGACAGCTCATTTTCTGGCCCGTCAACGAGCAGAGCGTGAGGCGGAGCGCTGGCGGAAGGAAGCGCAGCGGCGAGAGAGTCTGTTAAAGGAGCGCGACAAGTTGCACAGGGTCAGCCAGAACAAGGGTGGCGAGTGATGCCAGAACCCATGCGGATCATCGACAGGCCATTTTCGCCAGATGTTTTTTATGCGGCCACAGCGGCTGGTTATACGCCTCTACAGTCGCGAATCATCGCGGGTCGACTGGGTGACGAGGATTCGGGAAGGGTGGGATTGCTTGTTCGTCCGCCGCTGAGTGCGCTTGATTCACCAGACCGTTTGCCCGACATCGGCGTCGCCGCTGAGGCTGTTGCACGCGCTGTAAAACAAGGTAACCCGTTGATTATTTTGTCTGACTTCGACTGTGACGGAGCGTCCGGGCACGCGGTACTGAAGTTTGCGTTGCGTGACTACTTCGGTGTGCCCGAACACCGGATACACAGCTACATTGGCCATCGACTGCGGGAAGGGTATGGCGTTTCGGAAAGCGTCACCCAGCGGATTCTGGACTCGGCACCGCGTCCTGCACTTGTCATTACTGCGGACCAGGGCAGTTCGGACCATGACCGTATCGAGAAGCTCCGCGATCATGGCTTTTCGACAATAGTGACGGACCACCATGGAGTTCCGGAGCAGGGACCGCCGCACGCCGCCATCGCCTGTGTCAATCCCGTCCGCACGGATTCAGGCTTTGCCGACCCCTACATCGCGGGCGTGCATGTGGCCTGGCTACTCTGCTGCGCGGTACGGCAAAAGCTCATCGACTGGGGGCACCTTCCGGCCAATGCGCCCCGTCTGGGTGGCCTTCTTGACCTGGTTGCCCTGGGAACCATGGCGGATTGTGTGGATCTGGCCCGCTCGGCGAACAACCGTGCGGTGCTGACACGCGGTCTTGCCTTGATGAATGCGCCAGAGGCGCGCCCTGTGTGGCGTGCCTTGTACCAGGTTTCCCGTTGCAGCGGCCCGATTACAGCGGCGACATTGAGTTTTACCTTCGGGCCGATCATCAATGCCCGGGGCAGGCTGGATTGCGCACTGGGGGCCGTCGACCTGTTGATGTGCGACGACGAGGCGGAAGCCATACGCCTGGCGCATGTTTTGGTGGAGCACAATAGCGAGCGCAAGCGGGTCCAATCCAAGATGCTGCGCCGTATCCTGCCATTGGCGGAGGAGCAGGCGGTGGACGGGGCTATGGCCATTACCGTGTTCGATCCGGAAGGGCATCCGGGCGTACATGGGGTCTGCGCTGCCCGTCTGGTGGAAGCCTACGGACGGCCTGCTGCCTATTTCTCGCCCAAGCAGGAGAGCGAGCATATCACCGCTTCGCTGCGTACCGTGCCCGGATTTCATATCCGCAACGCCCTTGCAGGGATTGCAGAATCCTATCCGGACGACTTCGTCGCCTGGGGCGGTCATGCAGGTGCGGGCGGAGTCACCTTGAAACGGGAGGGATTTGATCGTTTCGCGACAGCCTTCAATGCAGCCGCAACCCGCGCCCTGGCAGCGTGGACCCCGGGCCCCCGGATACTGAGCGATGGGACGCTCGAACAGCTCCCAAGTTTGGAATTGCTCAAAGAGCTCGCGCTGTTGGAGCCTTTCGGTCGGCAATGGGAGGCACCCATCTTCTGTGCGGAAGGCCAGATTCTCAGTGTGCGTCCCGTCGGGGACGGCACCCACCTCAAATTGTTGCTGGGCATCGGGCCAAATCGATTCGATGCCATCTGGTTTGGGGCGGTTCGCGACGGTGTGTGTCCGGTGGAAACGGGGCAGCTTGTCCGGGTGACTTTCGAGCTGGAGGCCAATACCTTCAGAGACGAGACGTCCTTGCAATTGCGCGTCCGCCATGCGGTGGTTATTGCAGGGAAACCGGTGATGGTTCAGCGAGTAGCTACATGAATGCTGTAGAAATTGAGACGGCCATATCAGAACTCGCCTGTCAGCCTTTTGATGCCGTGGAGTTCCCTTTTGCGTTCCTGGCCGCTTTCGGCAATAAGGACATGGCTGTCAGACAGCGCTGGTGATTAGCCATTTTTCAGCAGAAATCAGCGTTTAGATTGTTCGCCTTTTGGAACCTCGGTATTTCGCTGATGCACATAATATTTCAACGGATTAATGATTCATTTTCCG
Organism: Acidithiobacillus sp. TH-A36; assembly: GCF_057473445.1. Lineage (NCBI taxonomy): Bacteria > Pseudomonadati > Pseudomonadota > Acidithiobacillia > Acidithiobacillales > Acidithiobacillaceae > Acidithiobacillus > Acidithiobacillus sp. TH-A36. The sequence goes on from NZ_JBYCKP010000093.1 coordinate 7,332, forward strand.
CGAGATGGGGTGGTAAACACCTGATGCTGACAGTTGGCAAACGAATGACGCTGATTAACATGCCGGGTGGAAGGCTTGCAGGTAGAAAACTGGGTAACGGCATGACCTGCTCTCAACACCGTCAAAACTCCACTGGAGATCAGCACCGAAACTGCGCATAATTACGGGCTTTGTGTGCTAGGTGAACGGCCTGGCGCGGGGTTGATCTCGGCGCAGTCCGCTCGAAAAGGAAAAATCATGAGAGAAGTGAATGAGATGCGTGCTTTGCACGAAGATCTCCAGGCCCGGGTGATCGGCCTGAGGGGGTATCTTTGACCTCGAAGAAAAGCGTGGCCGTTTAGAAGAAGTTCAGCGCGAACTGGAAGATCCGGGCATCTGGACCCAGGCTGAAAAAGCCCAGGAACTGGGACGGGAACGAGCGGCTCTGGAAGCCATCATCGGACCGATGGACAAGTTGAGTGCCAGTCTGGCGGACGGTAACGAAATGCTGGAACTTGCGCTCAGTGAGCAGGATCAGGAACTGCTGGCTTCGGTGGATGCCGATCTGGATACGGCCCTGGCGATGGTCGAAAAACTGGAATTTCAGCGGATGTTTTCGGGAGAGCATGATGCTTCCGATTGCTTTGTCGATATTCAGGCGGGGGCGGGCGGCACCGAAGCCCAGGATTGGGCAGAGATGATTTTGCGCATGTACTTGCGCTGGAGTGAGCAGCACGGTTTTGCTGCGGAACTGGTGGAAGTCTCGGAAGGAGAAGTGGCGGGTATCAAGTCGGCCAGTATTCACGTCAAGGGCGATCATGCCTTCGGCTGGCTGCGTAGCGAAACCGGTGTGCATCGTCTGGTGCGCAAATCGCCCTTTGATTCAGGAAATCGTCGTCATACCAGTTTCGCCAGCGTGTTCATTTATCCCGAAATTGATGACAGCTTTGAAATCGAAATTAATCCAGCAGACCTCAAAGTGGATACCTATCGCGCCAGTGGTGCCGGTGGGCAGCACGTCAACAAGACGGATTCGGCCATTCGGATTACCCACGTCCCATCGGGCATTATTGTCGCCTGTCAGACGGATCGTTCCCAGCATAAAAACCGGGCCGAAGCCATGCGCATGTTGCGTTCCAAGCTTTTTGAAATGGAAATGAAAAAGCGTGATGCGGAAAAACAGGCGCTGGAAGACAGCAAGAGTGACATTGGCTGGGGGCATCAGATTCGTTCTTATGTGCTTGACCAGTCACGGATCAAAGACCTGCGCACCGGGGTCGAAGTGGGAGATACCCAGAAAGTTCTGGATGGGGCACTGGACCTATTCATCGAAGCGGCACTGAAGGCCGGCTTATAAAATGCAGTCACGCACAATTGGCGCGAGGAGAACAAAGTGGATCATGAACTGAATGACCAGATGCAGGTACGCCAGGACAAGCTGACCCAGTGGCGGCATGAGGGACAGGCCTACCCCAACCACTTTCGGCGCGATGCCTTGGCGGGAGATCTGCAGGCGCGTTATGGGGATATGGATGCCTTGGCGCTGGAGCAGGAGCCGATCCAGGCCCGCCTGGGTGGACGTCTGATGACCCGGCGGGTCATGGGTAAAGCCAGCTTTGCCGACATTCAGGATCAGTCCGGACGTATTCAGCTTTTTGTCAGTCGTGATGCCCTGGGGGAAGAGCACTATGCGCGTTTCAAGGCCCTGGATTTTGGCGATATTATCGGCGTGGAAGGGACTTTGTTCCGCACCAAAACCGGCGAACTGTCCCTGAAAGTCCACACTCTGCAACTGCTCAGTAAAGCCCTGCGCCCCCTGCCGGAAAAATGGCATGGGCTGAGTGATCCGGAAACCCGCTTTCGGCAGCGTTATGTGGATCTCATCGTCACCGAATCGGCCCGCCGGACGTTTCAGATCCGGGCGGAAACTGTGGCCGCTCTCCGCGAAGGCTTGCGCCAGCGCGGTTTTTTTGAAGCAGAAACGCCCATGATGCATGTCATTCCCGGTGGCGCCACAGCGCGTCCTTTCATGACCCATCATCATGCCCTGGATATGACGCTGTACCTGCGCATTGCCCCGGAACTTTACCTGAAGCGCCTGGTAGTGGGCGGTATTGAGCAGGTCTTTGAAATCAACCGTAATTTTCGTAATGAAGGGGTTTCTACCCGCCATAATCCGGAATTCACCATGCTCGAATGGTATGAGGCCTATGCCGATTATCGGGATGCCATGGATTTGACCGAAACCTTGATTCGCGCTGCGGCACAAGCGGCCTTGGGTGACACCCGGATTCAGTATCAGGGCCTGGAAATTGACTTGGGCAAGGCTTTTGTGCGGATGAGCGTGAGCGAGTCGGTGCGCGCCTATAATCCGGATCTGGTTGACGCCGATCTGCGCGATCCGGAAGTCCTGGCTGCCAAGCTGGCGCAGTTGCGCGTGCCCTGTGAGGCTTCCTGGGGCTGGGGCAAACGGCTGATCGAAATTTTTGAAAAGACCGTGGAATGTAATTTACAGCAACCGACGTTCATTACCGAATATCCTCTGGAAGTCAGCCCCCTGGCGCGCCGTAATGATCTGGATCCGGAGGTGACCGACCGCTTTGAGTTGATGATTGCCGGACGTGAGCTGGCCAATGGTTTTTCGGAGCTCAATGATCCCGAAGATCAGGCCGCCCGGTTCCGCGCCCAGGTAGAGGCCAAGGATGCCGGTGATGAAGAAGCCATGTTCTATGATGCCGATTATATCCGCGCCCTGGAGTATGGAATGCCACCCACTGCGGGCGTCGGGCTGGGTATTGATCGTCTGGTCATGTTGCTGGCGGATCAGCCCAGTATTCGTGAAGTCATTCTCTTCCCGCACTTGCGACCGGAATAATCATGCGCCCTTATGAGTTGTGGATCGGGTTGCGCTATACCCGGGCCAAAAGAAATAATCATTTCATTTCTTTTATTACCGGAACGGCCATCCTCGGAATGGTCATCGGGGTAGCCGCCCTGATTGCGGTCATGGCGGTCATGAATGGTTTTGACCACACCCTGCGTTCGCGGATCCTGGCGGTGACATCCGATGTCATCATTCAGGGCAACGGGGTGCCGGTCATGGACTGGCAGACCGCTACCCGACGTTTGTCGCGGGTGCCGGATGTGACTGGCGTGGCACCCTATGTGCAGGCGCAGGCACTGATTTCCCATGATGGTCTGGTCAGTGGAGCGATGATTGAGGGCATTGATCCTGCTCTGGAAGGGAGAGTGGACAAGCTGGCCAAGGATATGAAAGTAGGCAAGCTGCAAAGCCTGCAAAGTCATCCCTGGAGTATTGTGCTGGGTACGGCTCTGGCCCGGCAATTGGGAGTCACCGTAGGCGATAGGATCACCCTGATTTCGCCCCAGGGCGGAGTCACCCCTCTGGGCGTGAGTCCGTCCTTGCGCCAGTTTACCGTGGTCGGTCTGTTTTCTGTGGGTATTTACGCCTACGACAGCGGCATGGCGTACATCAATCTGGGGGATGCCCAGCGCCTTTATGGGCTGGATAAAGGGGTGACCGGCCTGCGTATGCAGATCAAAAATCCCTTTGATGCACCGGCTTTTGCCGCCCATCTCCAGAAACAACTGGGGCCCGCCTTTTATATTCAGGACTGGACCCAGACCCATGAAAACTTTTTCAAGGCCCTGAGCATGGAAAAACTGGTCATGTTCGTCATTTTATCCCTGATTATTGCGGTGGCGGCATTCAACATTGTGGCGACCCTGGTCATGGTGGTGACCGACAAGGAAACCGATATTGCCATTTTGCGCACTCTGGGCGTCACGCCACGCAGTATCATGCTGATTTTTATGGTGCAGGGAGCGGTAATCGGCCTGGTCGGGACTTTGCTGGGAGTGTTTTTTGGCGTCCTGCTGGCCCTGAATATCCCCACCCTGGTGCCTGCTCTTGAACAATTACTGCATACCCAGTTCATCTCTCCGGAGGTGTATTCCATCAGTCAGTTGCCCTCCAAGCTCGAACCCTGGGATGTGGTGCATGT
>NZ_JBYCKP010000094.1:0-8335 GCF_057473445.1 Acidithiobacillus sp. TH-A36
AGTTGCCTGTTTTCCGCGAATGCCAGCGCTGCCTCTCTGGTCACCACCACGGGTGTGCAAGCGCTCATGGCGACGGAAACAGTTACCGGCAAAGCACAAACCACCGTCGCCAGTATCGGCCCACTCACGAATGAGAGCAGTTCCGAACAGCAAAGCGGTCTGGAATCCAATATTGATTCCAGTTCTCTGGCGGTGGTTCCCGTTAATGCATCTCTGGGCTCAACCATTTATTCCAGCAACCAGGATGCGGAAAGCGCCGTTTCCGGATACCTGAAAAATTACGAACAACAGATAGCGGATGCCATCGTTGGATCCATGAAATCCAGTGGTACCGAAGTACAATTGGGGATGTTCACCTATATTCAGAATGTACAGATTGCCAATCCGTCCGGTGGCAGCCCTTCAAAGGCGCAGGTTTACGCTACGGTACAGGTTCAGCCCAATGGCAGTTATCAGTTTTTGGGCACCAACGTGAATAACGATACACTGTATTTGCTGTATGCCATTTATCAGCAAAGCAAGGATGCCGCTTACTTGCCCGCCGGGTGGACCGTACCGTATGCCGGGGAGACCCGCTGGGAACTCGACCAGATCACGGAAGAAGGGGATACCATTCAGTCGGCACCGGTCTCCATCGATGGCAACGTGTGGCACACCATACAGGATAATGGGGCCTATGATGGCACGGAAACAGTGACCAACGGCGTTGAGAAAATCAATTATGACCCCGGTGTGGAAAGTCTGATGCAAAACCAGATTAAAGCACTGATGAACCAATACAATGCCAGCCTGGCGGTGGTGATGTATGGTGAACAGGTGAAGGTATCCCGGAATAGCGCTGGTCAGCCGTTGACTGCCATTTCTGTGAATAGCCGTGTTCTTGAAAAATCTTGCGGCAGCCCAAGTACGTTCAAAAATACTGGGCAATACGGATATCTTCTGACGGAAGTAGAGAATGAATATATTGTGCAGCCAAGCGGTAGCTACGCTGATGCTGGACAGGTTCAAGCCAATACCATCTCTCCGTCAGAGAACTACACAGAATCTGCTTCAGTTCCAAGCGGTGACAACGATTCACAGCTTGAATCGGATGTAGTATTCCCAATTGCACCTGATGCCGGCGACCTCATCAATTGGCAGTCTGGATCTCCGCTGCCGGCAAGTGATTATGTGTATATGGCACCAATTACAGATTCTTCTGGGAGTGGAAATGCTACCACTGAAATTAACAGTGTTTATGGTCGCATCAACGTCTGCGTTTCACCAAATGAAGATATTATTAATGGTCCAACCCAGTATGTACAAGGAGGGTGCGATAAGGACGGATGCCTTAGTGGGGCTAATGAATATCAATCTATAAATATAGAGCCTGTTCAAATAAATGGAAATCCTGATAATTTTGTGTGCGGATATATTCCTGGACAATATCCAGAAATACAGTGCGCTATGGAAATGGATACCACATATTACTATCTTGGAACGAATCCTGATTGGAACTATTGCGATGCCGGCGCTGACATAACTGGACCTGGGTATGCTGTTGCTGGATTACCAGTAGGGTATGCATTAGCCCAACCAAGTTGGGGAAATTGCGCGGCAGATGTTGGTCCAGCATATACAGATGAAGCAACAGATAAACCTTATATTAAACCAATGGTTAATGACTTCGAATTTGCAGTAAATCCTGGCGCACGTAATTCAATAGGATATATGGGGGGCACTGACACTCCAGATATGTACACATGCACGCCAAGTGGGTGCACTTACGACCCTGCAAATTCGTTATACAAATGATAAAGTGTATAGCTGTTGGCGACGACCAGCAAAGGTTAAACTTTATTATTAAAGAAAGGGAGGCGCTATTAGGTGAAGAAATTAGCGTCCCTTCATTTTTGTTATTGATAAAAAATTATGGGTATATATTTATTGAGAATGATACATTTTTAGGCTCTTTCGTGCTGATGCCATACTCTCAATACGATTTTCCAAGACCATCTTTCCCGAGCTCATATAGACCAAAATCTAATTTTGCTCATATAGGTTTTATAACCTCACGATCAAAAAAGAGCAATATATTTGAAATAATTAATGCTTTTTCAGAACAGCTTTCGGAGAGGGGTGATCTTATTTTCCCTCTAACGATTACTGCTAAAGCGTCAACAAATCACGGACTATTATTCCAATATATATGCGGGTTTCAAAGATCCTACGGAAAAGAAGACATCGAAAACTCAGGTTACGGAGCAATCACTATCAAAAAACCTTTTGATAGCTTAATGTGGGCAAAGAAAAATTATAGGAAAGCTCTCGCAGAATATAGGAGGGACATTGATAAATATCAGCATGCCATTCATCCTTGAAACCAACATCCAATCATCTGGAAATTACAAAGAAGACCGTACAAACAATTCCAGTGTAGATATGCGCCTTGAAACGACGATCTACTCTGTTTCTAATAATATTACCTATTTATTAAGCATAGAAATATTGTATAAAATATACAAAGACAAAACAATTATAGGGAAACAGATGACAAAAGTAGGTGCGTTCGTGATAGTCTCAAATGAAGAAAAACCAGAACTAATAGATGAGATACTGTTGGTAAAAGCGCCTATAATGTTGTATGACTATGCGAGAAAAAAAATAAAGAGCTTCTGGCTTATAATGGATTACCCACCATTCTCTTTAGGGGATTACGATTTTAATAAGTCCCTAGATGAAAGAAAAAGATTAACACCAGATATACCTGTACCTATTTCTTTAGAATGATATTAAGGAGATTGTCATGAAATCCATAGCAACCGCAATTATGATTGGGTGCGCGATATCAATAACACCTATTTTATCATCTGCATCAGTAACATACCACATGGAGAAGCTGCAAAAAATTCCAAAATTGAAGGTCTCAGTCAACCAGGGAGAATGGGTAGGCCACGGAATTTTCAATACGAACGGCATGATCGTCAGGCCCAAAAAGCCAATGAACGTTTGTATAAAAAATCCTCATGATTTTCTGAGGTTGGAATTAGGTGGTGTCAATGGCGGAAAATACCTGCAGGACAACTGTGCAATAGATTTAATAAAAAACGATACAAACGGATTCTATGTTAAATATATATGCGTACCTTATAATATGGTTGGCAGGGCTATATCATATTACAAGTCAAACAATAACCACATAAAAGGTTTTAGCAATTATGTGGAGAAAACATATAAAGTCAAAACAGACAGGTCTGTCCTTCATTTCATGAAGATAGAAAAAACAGCCAAAAAGCTTAATGGCAAGAACACAATTTCAACGGTTGCCAGTAATGTATCCCTAATATATACCGACAAGCCATGCATTAAACCTGTCAAGATACCAACAAATGCTGAATTGAAGATGGAAGGAAAGCATGTGCCAACTAACAAACAACTAGAGAAAAAATTAGTCCACAGGCTCGGCAAAGATCCCTTCAAAAAAGATAGCAGCGAATAAATGTCATCATCCTCATCTTTCATGGTGAGGATGCCTTTCAGCCAACATATAAAACAAGAAAAAAGCCACTTTATGCAAACATTCTCCGGTTTTTAACCCGATACACTGGCCTCGTGAACTTGACAAGGAGCTTCATGATGACCACTGCTTTGAAAACCGAAGGTGAATTTTCTACCGATACCCCCCTCGAAAACGTGCAGGAACAAACGGAATCCACACAGAGCGAAACGGGTGACACCACATCCACAGCAACGTCTGCACCCGCCCCATCCAGCCAAAGCGACAAGGAAACTTCAGCGGACAATCCGCGCAATAAAGCAAACCCTGCAGGCGGCAGCCCTTCGCGGGGTACAACCCCTTTGCAGGGTGCAACCCCTTCGCGCCGGGCCAAGCGCCCTCCGGATTCGCGGTTCCTCTTGTTGCCTATGCCGGCAGACAAGAAAACCAACAGTCGTGCCGGCATTCGCCGCACCATCCACCTCAGTACCCGGCTTTCACAGGAAATGTATTTCCGGGCCTATGAAAAAGCTTCCAATGCCAACTACTTCCTCGAACGCATTTACCCCGGGATGGTCAGTGGACGGGCCGGCGCCGATAAGGCCGTCGTGCAGGAAGGCTTTGACGAGATCATCCGACTCTGGAAAGGCCTCTACACGGAAGCGGAGGAAACTTTCGATGGCATTATCCAGAAAGTCTCCGAGCGGCTTGAGGCTGAAGGCGTAGATGCCGAACATCTCTCGACCGATTTCAGCGAGCCTTTGGACGAAGAAGCGCTGGTAACCTCCCGCATGGACCAGCATTACCTCAATATCCTGCACAAGGTGGATAAAACGCTGGGCTACATCTCCGCTGCCGCCCTGTATGAGATCTATGCGGACGAGGAAGCGTCCAAACTGGAACTCGAAGTGCGTAGACGCATGTTGACCCTGTATCGCTACAATATTCGTTACGCCTTTGAAACGGGTATCCTGTTACGCACGGGTAAAACCGCACAGATGCGAAAAGCGGAAAAAGAAAAACAGTCTGGCACCGCCACTGAGGGGACAAATACAACGTCCTCCGACACGGAACAGGCCGACACAGAAGCGAAGTCCTGATGCGTCTGAATCCAGAACAACAGCTGGCGGTTCAGCAAAAGGGGCATGTGCTCCTGCTGGCCGGTGCGGGTTCAGGGAAAACCCTGGTACTGGCGCATCGGGCCGCCTCCCTGCTCCAATCCGATCACGGCGACCTCGTTGCGGTGACCTTTACCCATGATAGTGCGGAGGAACTCAAACGCCGCATTCTCAAAATGTCCCCAGGACACGAAAAACGGATCCGGACAGGGACCTTTCATTCCCTGGCCATGCACCAGTTACGCAGTGTGGGCATGGACATTAAGTTGCTCAATAAAGGTGACCGCATCCGGCTCATATCACATGCAATGTCCAAAACAGAAGAAGAGCTCAGCTTCGAAGATATGGACAAAATTATCGACAAGGCCAAGAGCGATTTATCCCATCGGGATTATGATGGCCCCGGCTATAAAACCTTTCATGCGTACCAGGACTTGCTTCAGAACGATAAACGCATGGACTTCGCAGATCTCATCTCCAAAGCTGTGGATGGCATGCAGGACGGGTCCATTCCACCACTTTCCATGCGCTGGATGTTAGGGGATGAATTTCAGGATGTGGATCTGGCGCAATATACCTGGATCATGCTGCACCACGAATTGACCGGTGCAGAACTCACCATGGTCGGTGATGACGACCAAAGCATTTACGCATTCCGGCATGCTTTGGGGTACACGGGCATGGAGAAATTGCGTTCAGACGTCCGTGCCCAGATTCTGCACCTGTCGCGTAACTATCGTTGTGCGCCAGAAATCCTCACCCCTGCTGCAAGGCTCATTCAGCATAATCGTTACCGCGCCGAAAAACAGATTATCCCCGCTGCCGAGCAAGGCGGCCATATCGAATGCTTGTTCCCCCGCGACCGCGAAGAAGAAAGTACCTGGTTTTTAACGCGGAGACGCGAGGATCCTGTGGGATGGGCTGTTTTAGCCCGCACCAACCGCCTGCTGGACGTCATGGAAATGGAACTCCAACAACAGGGTATCCCCTATTTCAGAGATGCCGATGATGACTTTTGGGAAACCAAGCATCCCCGAGCAGTCTTAAGCTTACTCACCGGCATCGTCAATGGCGCCCGTGCTCTGGCAATGCCCAGAGGAAAGAATAGCAGCAGCCTGCTCAAAAGCACGGCTATCACTAACCGCTTGGCCGCCTACCGCCGCGATATGTTTTTTGGTTGCCGGTCCGCCCTGTTTTTATGTGGCTGGAAAGCAGACACGACGGATGCCTTACTCAAGCAACTGGAACCGGTCCCCATGCGTGACTGGAAGCCCATACTGGACGGATTTGCAGAACAGTGGCATCAGACCGAACAAAAGAAATCTCCGCGCCTCTCCAGCGGTTTAAACTTCATGGAAAATTTACAGGGCTGGTGCACCGTATCCGTTCAGGACCCCATACTGCTTATCGAAGGTATCAAGCGCTGGAATCAAAAATTAATCCCTTCAGTCGCCGAGAACTGCACCATTGCTTTAACGGCTATCCAGCGTTTGCGTGGGACGTTGGCCCAGCGCATCCAGTTTGTGGAAGGGCTGGCCAAAAAGAAAAGTGAACCGCCCCAACTCGGGCCAGAAACCGTCTTCCTGACCACCATGCACGGATCCAAAGGTCTGGAATGGCCGAATGTCTGGATTATTGGGGCCGAGGAAGGCGTGGCACCCCATATTGACAGCGAACTGGAAGAAGAACGTCGTCTCTTTTACGTCGCCATGACCCGCGCCAAACGTCAACTCATTATTTCCGCTGTCCGTGAAGGCAGCCCTTCTCCCTTCCTGTATGAAGCGCAAATGTATGACGCCTGAACGAAAGGACCGATGGCGTTATTCATGGGTCACTTTCGGCGGTATCGGCGCTGTCCTGGGCTTTATCACCTGGGGCAACCTGGGCCTATTCCCCTTTTTGCTGCTTTTTGCCGTAGGCTATGGCTACGCGACCGGGAAAATCGCCCGCGCCGCCTTTGTTTTCGGGTACTTCCTGGGCGGAAGCGAGGTGGTAGTGGGGGTTGTCCAGGCTTTTTGGCCTTACGCTACCCCCTTATTGGGTGATTGTGCCTGGCCGGCCATTGCCTTGCTGCTGTCACTACCCTGGTGGCTCATCGGCTGGATAGGTCCGGAAAAGCCACAGTACGTGGGGCTACGCATGGCCGCATCCCTGATCATCACCAGCGTGCCGCCCTTAAGCACATGGTCCCTGCTTTCCCCTTTATTTCTGGCGGGTGTCTATTTCCCGGGAACCGGCCTGGCCGGGCTGATACTTGGCCTGGTCACCCTGTCTTTGCTCAGCGCATTTTCTGCCCATATTGCGGCATCCAGACGTGCGTATCAGATAACCATGCATTATCTCCCCAACAAGCACACACCGTCAGACCCATTGCACCCCAACACTGCGAAACTGTTGGCGGGTTTTCTCCTGTCCATTATGGTCACCGCCATCCTCCTGAATGGGACTTATACGCCCCCTGCACAACCGGCCAACATCCGTGGCGTCTCCCTGCCGTGGAAAGCGCTCCCCTTTAATTTAGGTTTTTTGAAAAACCTGGAACGGCAGAATCATATTCGGCAATGGGCACAACAATACCTGAAGACCATCCCGAAACACCAAATCGTAATTCTGCCGGAAGGCATCGGCGGGTATTATTTCCCCAACTTCTATACGGCTGGCCTTCTGAACGGTATTCAGCGTATTGCCAAAGCGAGACAGGATACCCTTCTCGTAGGCTTCTATGACATTTCTCAGTCAGGAAAGCGCTGGAGTTATACGGATGCGCTCAACGCTTATGGCCTGCATCGTGGCATTTTCCCTTCCCGGCAGCCCTGCCCGCTCAGTGAGTGGAAACCTTGGGTAAACGGATCGGCTCAAGCCTTCTGGTGGCGGTTGGGGCCAGATTATCTCGGCCATCAAAAACAACCGTTTGCCATGGCCGTCTGTTACAGCGAACTTCTGGTGTGGCCGCTCGCCAGCTACTTTATAGAAGCTCCCCGTCAACCGAAATGGATACTAGCCCCGGAGAACCATGACTGGGAAAAAACGGCCGCAGAAAACGCCATCCAGACGAAAGCCCGCAGGATATGGGGGCGGTTGTATGGGCTTCCGGTGGTGACCGCCAATGATTTTCTCTTGGGAAAATAACCATGATACCGCCAATATCCCTGAATTTCTCTCCGGAATCCCTCAAAGACATTGAGGCGCTACTCCGTCGGCAAATGCTGTTTTACGCGCAGGCCCAGGACCAGATTCTGGCGGAAGCAAAAAGATTGGCCGGAGAATTTTACGATTTTCAAAAACAACTATCCCATCAAATTCGGATGGATAATGAAAATCGGGAATGGAGCGATTTGAGCATATCCGTACGCAAGCTGCGCGGTTATGTCACGATACAATGGCGAATCCGCTACTGGTACAAGTCCTCCCGGGACGGCCGCAAAGGATTTAATGCCAAGCATCTCAGTAAATCCAAAAACAGCAGCCATTACAAGAAGTCACTGGCTAAGGAGGCTTCCGCTGCCGAATTCCAGACCGTCATGCAACTGGAAGATCAATTTATCGTCTTGCGGCACCTTTCTGGCGTAGTGCGTGATGCCCAAAAACAACTCGTGGACACGATGAAATCATTGGGTATCGACTATTCCGCCAATAGTGTCCTGTCTGCCGATCAGGAATCCGCCTATGCCCTCCATGAACGGATAGGCAATTTGTTGTTATTGCTGCATTACCGATTATGGCCGCAACACAATGCGGCGGA
>NZ_JBYCKP010000095.1:0-1830 GCF_057473445.1 Acidithiobacillus sp. TH-A36
GACAAGTTTCTCAACCTCACCGATCTGGAAATTGCCGACTACATGGAAGCTGAGCGTCTTCTGGAGTTGATTCAGAATGATCAGCTGCAAGGTGTCGAAGCCGTTTTCCATGAAGGCGCCTGTTCCGATACCATGGCCACGGATGGGCGTTATGTCATGGAAAACAACTATGCTTTCAGCAAGGCGTTACTGCATTGGTGTCAACGGCACAATATTCCTTTTCTGTATGCATCCAGTGCTTCTGTTTACGGTATGACCGGGAGTTTTACGGAAAAACGCGAAGCCGAATCTCCCCTGAATATTTATGGTTTCAGCAAGTTTCAGTTTGATCAGTATTTACGGCGCATGTGGAATGAGTTGAAGGCCCCGGTACATGGATTTCGCTACTTCAATGTCTATGGCCCCCGGGAGTTTCATAAGGGCCGTATGGCTTCTGTGGCCATGCATTTTTACAGGCAATATCGGCTGGATGGGCATGTGCATCTGTTCGCAGGCAGTGCCGGTTATGCGGATGGCGAGCAACGTCGAGATTTTATTCACGTAGATGACGTAGTGTCCGTCAATATGCACTTTCTGGATCATCCACACAGCGGTATTTACAACGTGGGCACGGGGCAGGCTCAAAGCTTCAATGATGTGGCTGTCACTGTGGTCAACAGTATGCGGCGTATGGCCGGTGAGGAAACTCACGATTTACCCAGCCTGCAAAAATCCCAAACCATTCGTTATATCAGCATGCCTGATGCACTGCATGGTAAATATCAAAGTTTCACACAGGCTGACATTCGCCAATTACGCGCTGCAGGTTATAGCAAAACCTTTCTCTCCGTAGAACAGGGAGTGGAGCGTTACATCGACTGGCTGGCTGAACGGGACCAATAATGGAAACGCGGGTACTCATCACCGGCGTTGCCGGATTCATTGGGTTTCACCTTGCGCGGCGTTTGCTGGCCGATGGATGGATTGTGCAGGGGATTGATAATCTTAACGACTATTATGATCCTAACCTCAAAAAAGATCGTCTCGCTCAACTGGAAGGTCATCCAGCTTTTCAGTTTAAAAAAATCGATCTGGCAGATCGCTCCGCCATGGATACGCTTTTTGCGGGACCCCATTTTGATGTGGTGATTCATCTGGCCGCTCAGGCTGGTGTGCGTTATTCATTGCAGGCTCCGCACAGTTATGTGGACAGTAATGTGACCGGTTTCTTGCACATCCTTGAGGGATGTCGGGCACAAAAAGTCGGGCATCTGCTTTTTGCGTCTTCCAGCTCTGTGTATGGAGCCAATAGTCAACTCCCTTACAGCGTTCACGATCCAGTGGATCATCCAGTCAGCCTCTATGCGGCCACCAAGCGGGCAGGGGAGTTGATGGCTCATAGTTATGCGCACTTGTATGGCATTCCCTGTACGGGGCTGCGTTTTTTTACCGTTTATGGTCCCTGGGGAAGGCCGGACATGGCGTATTTCAGCTTCACCCGCAAAATCCTTGCCGGTGAAAAAATTCCGGTATTTAATCATGGAAAAATGCAGCGGGATTTTACTTATATAGACGACATCATAGAAGGTGTTACCCGTCTTGTTCCGAAAATACCCGGACCGCAGGCCAGCTGGCCTGCGGATCCGGCATCCAGTGCCGCGCCTTTTCAGATACACAATATCGGCAATCATACACCGGTAGCCCTGACGGACTTTATTCATACGCTGGAAGAGTGTCTGGATAAAAAGGCAGAAATCGAATGGCTGCCCATGCAGGATGGTGACGTGGTAGCTACCTACGCCGATGTCTCTGCACTTCAGGAGGCTGTCGCTTTTGCTCCGGACACGCCCT
>NZ_JBYCKP010000096.1:0-2975 GCF_057473445.1 Acidithiobacillus sp. TH-A36
CACGGAGCAAAGAAACTGATTACTGTGACGTCCATAGCTGTTGAACGCCTTTTGTCTCGAAATGAATTTCGATCACACCGCGCTGGCCTACCGATGATGGCTGATGATCAGGTAATTGTCACACGGTGAATTAAAATATGGCATTAAAGAGGTTCATTGAGTTGGACGCTATAGTGATGGCAAAAATAGACAACAATGTATCTGTCGAAGCAGGTGCGCTTATTTCTTCATCGTGGGTGGAGTTCTTTTCATCGATGTCGTTAAATCAGTAAAAATTAATGAACATTTAATTTAATTTGATTACTTTATTAACTAAAGCGCAAATTGGAGGTCAACATTGTCTTGTCTAGGCCATAAAATTAAATATTTATTGATACCGCCGGGCTTAATGGCTCATCGTCAATCGGCTTACCGGCTATGGTTTAATGTTTATGCTAGAGAGATGAGACGAAACCTGTCCTATGCAGATTGCGACCGAAAAGAAATATCGGATCGTCTTGAGCCGAAATCCTGGATTTTTTTGGCTCATCATCAAAACCGAGCCGTCGGCACATTCCGAGTATCGTTCTGGCATCAACAGAGTTTGGGGACATATTGCGACCTATACTCCCTTAGCCGTTCGGAAAAAAGAGGAATTGCTATTGGCACTCGGCTTATGGTTGACAAGTCCTACCGTAATTCCGGTATCGCACGCAGAATGATCTTAAACGCCGTTTCGATGATCGAGAACATCGGAAACATGCGTCTAATCGTAGATTGTAACCCGCCAGTTAACAAGCTTTTCGTTAACCTTGGCTTCGAACGGTTCCAGTCTCGTGCGATTTCTCCGGAATACGGTGAGGTTGAGCTATTGAACTACATTGCTAGGGGCTTATAAATGGCTGACAAATACACACTTTCATCTTCAAATAATGACGATAGTTTTTTTGTTGAACGCACGAGTCGTACCCGAGTATTTCTTGGTATCAACGCTAAGCAAGCAGATCAGGCCCAGGAAAAATTGCGAAACACGACGGTCGGAGTAGCCGGTGCTGGTGGCATTGGCGGGGCTATGGCAATGCGTTTAGCACGACTTGGTGTTGGAAAAATAAAAATAGCTGATCCCGACACATTCGACATTTCTAATATTAACCGGCAACTAGGTGCGTCGTATAGCAATCTTGGGCGAAATAAGGCATCGGTGGTTGGCGAAATGACTTTTGATATTGGGCGTGACACAGATGTCGAAGTCTACACGGACGGAATCACGAAATCTAATGTTGATGATTTTATATATGGGACAGATATCGTTCTCGATCAACTTGATTTCAGTGTAATAGCCGAAAAAATCGCTCTTCACGAGGCTTTTTATAATAGCAGTTCTTGCAAGGAGATTTTAGCATGCTCTGTTATAGGATGGGGTGCGCACCTTTATCGGTTCACGCGCGAAGGGATGAAACTACGAGAATGGTATGGGCTTAGTGACATATCGAATATCCAGTCTTTGGCTACCGACTGGCGCACTGCGCATCTACTTAAGCTATGGGCACCGCGCTTTCCACACTTTCCATCTTACGACACCGTGATGGCGTGGATTCAGGAAAACGATGCCTTGCCAATCTTTGCTGGAGCGCCGCCACTTGCCGAGGGATTTCTTATCCAGCGCGTAGTACTCTCGCTATGCGGAATCGACTCTCCGCCTCATGCTCACATTCTTCCACCGATCCCAGAAATCTACATCTATGACGCAGCATTATTGTCCGGTGATTTCTACCACTCTGATGGAGAAATCAAAAATTTAAACGTCATTAAGAAACTTTGGAGCTAATTATGGTCCTACAAACCGTTATAACCCCAGAACGATCAGATACTGACCTGATCGACAGCGCTTCGATCACGGCCTTGATGCGAGCACTCTTGTCAAGCAGCGAAGGATTAGAGCGTAATCCAGACTATCTTGCGCCAGCTTTTCTGCACGGCTCCTGGAAGGCCGCTCTGACAGATATAGAAAAAACAATCACTTATTATTCTGAAAAGTTTCCGGGCGGCATGTACTACCATCTGATTCGAACGAAAGCGTTTGATGACATGCTGCTCCGTTACATTGCTAACCACTCTTACAGTCAAGTCGTGATTTTGGGGGCAGGCTACGACAGTCGGGCTATCCGATTCCACAAACAACTCAATATGGCTAATGTAATGGTCTTTGAAGTCGATTTATATGGCATGCAGAAACACAAACAGAATCTAATTAAAAATGCGGGATTAGACGACTCAAGTGTTATCTATGCGCCGTGCAATTTTCAAAAAGATGACCTAATCAAGTCGCTTTTCGAGTCCGGTTTGGAGCTTCATCGGGACGTGCTTGTCCTTTGGGAAGGCGTGACTTACTTTCTCACCCCGACACAAATCGATCAGTCGCTCAGCGATATATCTAAGTTGTCTGAACGCAATGTCGATCTTTTTTTCGATTACGCTTTTAGCGATTATGTCGACGGCACTCGCGAATTCTTCGGTTCTAAAGAACTGAAGAATATCCTCAATGAGATAAATGAGCCTCACCATTTCGGCTTGAACCCCGCCGACATTGAGCCCTTCTTTTCGGCGAGGGGCTACACTACCATTTTTAATGTCACCTCGTTGATGTTGGAGTCGTGGTATCTACGTGATGAATTCGGGCGATCCGTGGGATTGCCACATTCTTTCAACGGGTTTGCTCACGTCCGTACTACCATTGGGCGCTGATTGACGTTAGATCTACATGGATATTGTCATGAACTACCAAGTTGATACCTTAAGACCTTGGGCGCTTAATTATCTTAGGAAGCGGCAAATTCCTTTTGAAGTGATCATACATACCGTTGCTCATTCTACTGAAGCACAATCAATAGCTCGCGGCCATCCGCTTGGACAAGCCGCCAAGACAATGCTTATGAAGGGCTTCAGGCAGTGGGGTGAAGAGGTTAACGTGTTATTCACGATCCCTGGGGATTGTC
>NZ_JBYCKP010000097.1:0-6315 GCF_057473445.1 Acidithiobacillus sp. TH-A36
TTGTCGGTGCGGGCCATTACCGGCAAGCCCATCAAGTTTATGGGTATTGGCGAAAAAATCCGCAAGGGTCTGGAACCTTTTTATCCGGATCGCCTGGCTTCGCGTATTTTGGGCATGGGCGATATTGTCAGCCTGGTTGAGCAGGTCCAACAGGATGTCGATGTTGAACAAGCGCAGAAAATGACCGAAAAACTGCGCAGCGGAAAAGGTTTTGACCTGGAAGATTTTCGCCAGCAACTCCGGCAGCTGGAAAAAATGGGGGGCATGTCGAGCATTATGGATAAATTGCCGGGGATGGGTGAGCTCCCCGCTGAGGCACAGGCGGCCATGCAGGACGGTAAACCCATGCGTCGTCTGGAGGCCATTATCAATTCCATGACGCCCGGCGAACGTCGGCATCCGGAAATCATCAAGGCTTCGCGCCGTCGTCGCATCGCTGCAGGCGCTGGAACCACCGTAACTGAGGTCAACAAGCTGCTCAAGCAGTTTGAGATGATGCAGAAAATGTTCAAAAAAATGGGGAAAGGCGGGCGCGGACTCAGCCGTTTATTGGGGATGAATCCCAAATCGATGTTAAAGGGCGGTTTACCCTTCCGTTAGAGCTTGTTTTTAGTTACGATACGCGCCTTTCTCCCGTCCAGTGGGAGAGGACATGGTTAAGGAGAACACATGGTAGTTATTCGTATGGCCCGGGGCGGCGCCAAAAAGCGGCCTTTTTATCACATCGTGGTGACGGATAGTCGTAACCGGCGCGATGGCCGTTTCATTGAGCGCCTGGGTTTTTACAATCCCATTGGCGCTACGGCCGAATTGCGCATCGACAAAGAGCGTGCCGCTTACTGGCTCAGCCAGGGTGCGCAGCCTTCTGATACGGTAGCCGGCTTTTTCAAGAAAGAAGGCGTGAGTAAGACGGGTGTCGCTGCCGCCTGAGTCTGAAGAATGGGTGGTGCTGGGAAAAATTTCCGGCATCTACGGTGTGCGTGGAATGTTAAAAGTGTTCTCTTTTACGGATCTGCGTGATGCCATTCTCGACTACTCACCCTGGTTTTTGGGTTCTGAACTACGGCCTTATGTGTTGGAAGAGGGGCGTATGCAGGGTGAGGGTGTGGTTGCCAAGCTGGCGGAAGTCAGTGACCGGGAACAGGCCCGTGCCCTCATTGGTCAGGAGATCAGAATTGCGCGGAAGTATTTACCGGACCTGGAGCCCGGTGAATATTACTGGCGTGATTTGATTGGTATGCGGGTTCAGAATCTGGAAGGTCAGTTTCTGGGAAACGTGAAGAGTTTTCTCGAAACCGGTGCGAATGACGTTATGGTACTGGACGGTGAAAAAGGCGGGGAATTGCTGATTCCCTGGTCAGATACAAGTGCAGCTGGGGTGGACCAGAGTGCCGGACTGATTACCGTGGACTGGCAAGCGGACTGGTGATGCGTTTTGATGTCATCACTATTTTTCCGGAGCTGATTCACGGTTATCTGCGCGAGGGGGTGCTGGGGCGGGCCCAGGCGCGTGGGCTGATCCAGATACATGCCTGGAATCCTCGCGATTTTAGCGATAATGCGTATCGCCGCGTGGATGACCGGCCCTTTGGTGGCGGTCCGGGAATGTTGATGATGGCGCCCCCGTTGTTGGCAGCCATTGCTGCGGTACGCGCAGCAAACCCGGGGGCGCCGGTGATTTACCTGTCCCCCCAGGGGCAGCGTCTGCAGCAGGGAGCCGTGCAGGGCTTTGCCGGTGCAGACGGATTGATTTTGCTGGCAGGCCGCTATGAAGGCATTGACGAGCGGGTGCTGGCGGCGGTGGATGCAGAATGGTCCATTGGCGATTATGTACTGGCAGGTGGGGAGTTGCCTGCCTTGGTACTGATTGAAGCAGTGGCCCGGCAATTACCGGGTTTGTTGGGACATGCGGACTCGGCAGCCGAAGATAGCTTTGCGGATAACGGCTTGCTGGACTGTCCACATTTTACGCGCCCGGAAGTGGTGGGGGACGTAAGGGTTCCGGAAGTTTTGCTTTCGGGAGATCATGCCCGGATTCGTAGTTGGCGCCTGCAACAGTCTTTGGGGCGTACGGCTGAGCGGCGTCCGGATTTGTTGGCGCAGCGCGTTTTGAGTGCGCGTGAGCAGAAGTTATTGGATGATTATCGCCGTCAGGACGGCGAAGTGCAGTAATACTAGGCGAAGGAGCAGGGCTGTGAACATCATTGATGAAATCAACAAAGAACAGGTTCAGTCGGAACTTCCGGCTTTTGGCGCAGGCGATACGGTTGCCGTGCATGTCAAGGTGAAGGAAGGCGACCGCGAACGTATCCAGATTTTTGAAGGAATCTGCATTGCCCGTCGCAATCGTGGCCTGCATTCTGCCTTCACGGTGCGGAAAATCTCCAATGGCGAAGGTGTGGAACGTGTTTTCCCCTCTTATTCACCGCTGGTGACCAAGGTGGAAGTCAAGCGTCGCGGTGATGTGCGTCGTGCCAAGCTTTACTACCTGCGTAATCTGTCTGGTAAGGCTGCCCGCATCAAAGAAAAACTGGGCTGATGATTTCTGCTGCGCTTCCTGGCGAAGGCCGGGTTCGCTTTGGATAATCTGATCATGACGCCGGCGTCCAGGGAAATCCTGGAACGCTGGCGTTCTGCGTCTGTTGATGGGCGGGCCGCCCTGTGGGCCGACCCCGCTCAGCAGTTGTTGCTCCATTCGGCCTGGCAGGAGGATATCCTGCCGTATTGGTGGAGTGCAGCGGATAATACGGAGGCTTTGCAGGTGGTGGTGGATAGCCAGTCCATCTGGGCTGCAGCGGGGCAGCTTCCTGTCGGGCTCTTGGCCGCTGCGGCAGGTATCCAGGAAGAAAAACGCGCGTTATTGACTGCCGCCCCTTTGCCGGAGTTGCTCAAGCTGGAAGCCAGTGCACCCATGCCGCTGGATATGGAAGTCGATCTTCTGTCCAAGGCGGTGGAAGAAGCTGATCTGGAGCATCTGGTGCCTTTGCTGCAGAGCATGGCCAATGACGAAAATGCCCGGCGTGTGGTGCTGAATCGGCTGGCCCAGCGGCTGGCGGATGACAGCCATGCGCAGGGCCTTCGTAGTATTCTGTTTGGTGAATGGCATGACGCAGCGGCCGGGCTGCCTGCCCGGCCTTTTGCTTTGGGGGCTTTGGCTCTGTTGCAGAGCCATTGGCAGCAGGCATCTGGTATTGCGGTGGTCGTGCCGGAAGGGCGTGCGAGTCGCGATCCTGAAGTGGATAAGCCCCTGCTGCATGCCCTGCGCGAGCGCGATCTGCCCGCCTTCATGGGGCGGATCCGGGCCTTGGGGGATCAGCCTCTGGATGCCATTCGGCAGTTGTTTCTGACGGTGACCCTGATGATTATTGAGGGTGGTCATCGTCATGATCCTCAGGCGCTGATGCGTTTGTATGTCTGGCTGGGAACCCTGCTGACCTTTCCCCATCGCAGTTTGCGCCAGGCACGTAAGGTGTTGTTCAGTGCTGCCGCCAGCACTTTTGGCTTTGCCGGTTGGCAGCGCCGTGAGGATTGGCCGGATTTCAGTACCCTCGCTGCTTATCGGGATAGGGCGCTGTCCGAACCGGTTCCGGCGCCTTTTACCTGGCAAGGGGCGCTTTATGCTGCCGCTTCCGGAACATCTGCGGATTGGTGGTTACAATTGGCCGAACGGGCGGTAGCCCAAGGGAATCCCACGGGTTTCTGGCCGATCTGGCGAACTGCGCAGCGTGCCGGACAGGTCACAGGAGGACCCTTGGCATGGATTCACCCTTTGGTCGTATTGCGTTTTTATTTCGATTAAGTAAACAGCCTCATGACGATGGCAGCACCCCCGTCTGAGGATCTTCAGCGCATTGATGCTTTTCTGGATGCGCTCTGGCTCGAAAAAAATCTGGGTGAAAATACCCTGGCTGCTTATCGGCAGGATCTGCTGCAGTTGTCTTTGACTCTGGCTGAACAGGATGCGCACTTGCTGAGTGCTGATGCCGAGATGTTGATGCGTATTCTCGGACAAAAACTGCAATCCGGCGCGGCAATGCGTTCGGTCGCCCGGTTGCTGTCCAGCATCCGCCGTTTTTATGGTTATGCGCTGCGTGAGGGCTGGGTAACCCACAACCCCAGCCAGAACTTGCAAAGTCCTCGTCTTGCCCGCTATTTGCCACATGTGCTGAGTGAAACACAAATTGAAGCCCTTCTTGTCGCACCGGATCAGACCCGGCCGCTGGGGTTGCGCGACGCGGCGATGCTGGAGTTGATGTATGCCTGCGGCTTGCGGGTTTCCGAACTGGTCAATCTGGAAATGCGGCAACTGGATCTGAACGCAGATCTGGTCATGGTCTTTGGCAAAGGCCGCAAGGAACGGCTGGTGCCCATGGGGGAAATGGCGGCTGAGCGAATGGCGACTTATTTGCAAAATGCCCGTCCCCGGATTCTGGGAGCGCGCATTTCTGCAGCCGTATTTGTGACAGCTCGCGGGGCAGCGATGACGCGTCAGCGTTTCTGGCAGAATATGGAAGCTTATGCAAAAGTCGCCGGTATTGAACAGGCAGTTTCACCCCATAGTTTGCGCCATGCTTTTGCCACCCATCTGCTGAATCATGGTGCTGATTTGCGCAGCGTACAGTTGATGCTGGGGCATGCGAATCTGGGTACTACCGAAATTTACACCCATGTCGCCCAGGCCCGCCTCAAGGCCTTGCATGAAAAGCATCATCCCCGCGCGTAGGATTATTTTACGCTAATTTGGACTTGCAGCCTGGCGCGTTTCGACTATCTGTAAAGTCAGGTTTATAACCATAGAGTGTGGCAGAATATGATGCAACTTCCTTCCATTCATCCCCAGCGTGACCCCAAAACCGGCATAGTGACCATTGATAATGAGCCAGTGATTTTTCACTGTAATCATTACAATCGCTTTTTGCAGTTGGTGGTCGAAGATTGTCACTACATTCAGCGTGATCCTATTCTCATGCAATCAGCGGCTGAGGTCAGCTTCCGGCAACTGCAGCAACATTTTAAATCCTGTCCGGACTGGTCAGTGGAAGATCGGCTGGCGTATGCAGAAGCTGTTTATCGATTTTGTGGATTCGGTGATTTGCCCCTGGCATCTTTTCAGCTGCCGGAAAACCCGGAAAATGCTTTTCAGATTATCGAAAAAAATTCTCATTATGGTTTTGCCCTACGTCTTAATTATGGGAAAAGACGCTGGGCAGGAGAACACTTTGACCTGGGATTTGCTATTGGTGCCTTATCAGCGGGTTATGAGACCCCATTTGCCGGTCATTTGGGAAATCGCCTTGGTGATCAGTCCCTCAGCCGTGGGGACGAACAAACAGATTTCTGGATGAGTCAAATTCTTATTGCCAAACCAGACGGAAATATTATGGGTACCCAGGCCATTGTAGAGGTAAGATTACCTTCAGAAGCGGCGGATATACCTGAACGCACTGTTGGCCTGCATCTGGATGAGCCGGGTATTATCGCAGCAGTCAGTGGCATGCCGCTTCAGGGCGATGAGCATGGGATGATACGGGCATTTGGCGTTTGTCTGACGCGACATTATGCAGACTATTACAATCTGGTATCTTTTCGCTTCGAAGAGGCTCTGGTTAAAGCAATGGCCACCCATCCTTATCTGGGTGAAATGCTGTGGTATGAATATCCCGCCCTGTTTTATTACAAGGAAAAATTTGCGGGATTACAGGGTAAGGATCTCGCCGATACCCTGCTTATTGAAGCCGGTCATATATGTGGTTTCAATACTATGGGTGGCATTATGCGCTCGGATCCCTGGTATCAGCTGGTGGTCCCCCAATTGCGCTGTCGTGAGGACTGGCTGGCGGGTATCGTCGCCTGTATTAATGCCCTCGGCTGGGGTGTCTGGAGGATTCATGAACTGGTGCCCAACGAACGTCTGGTGCTGAGGGCCTGGTATCCCTATGAATCTCTGGGTTATCTGCGGAGTTTTGGCACGGCAGATCATCCAGTGGATTATTTGATGACGGGTATCGGCGCATCCTTGATGAACCTGCTGTACAGTGCTGATATTACCGCCAAACCCGATCTGACCCTGGAATTTTATTATCAGGTGAACCGTTCAAAAGCTGGTTTCTGGGGACGGCAAAGCGCTTGTGTGGCTATGGGTGATTCCTATTCTGAAGTGATTGTCGAGCGCAACGTCCTGTAGCGCTCGAACGGGTTATTTTTTTGCCAGGGTAATGACCACATAGATGCTGGCTTTACCCTGACGGACCAACATGGGAATGGGTTGGTCTGCGGGTAGTCCGGCGACAATGTGCGCCAGCTCGCTGACATTTT
>NZ_JBYCKP010000098.1:0-8492 GCF_057473445.1 Acidithiobacillus sp. TH-A36
CTTCCCGAACAGCGTGGTGCTTCCAGTGGCGTTTATTCCATGATGCAGTTTCTGGGTATTTTTGTGGGAGGCGTGTTGGGAGGATGGGGTCTTGGCCTCGCGGGAGACCAAGGCGTGTTTTACATTCTCACCGCAGTAGGTATTATTCTGGCTATCCAGAGCTGGAATGGTAAACGCATGGCCTTATTACTTTCTCCAGATAGTCATTCCTGATATTTCCAAGCGCAGTTTTTAGCCGCCAATCAGCAGCGCCAGCGCCCCGAAACCTATGCAGTAAATTCCGAAGGGGCGCAAGGCGGTGACTTCGTGTTTGTGGAAGTAATGCATCAGAAACCAGACCGAACTCCATGCACAAAGACCAGCGAGGGCGCCTGCCAGGAAAATGGTTCCCAGCAAGCCGCTTTGCATGTGGGCGTGAAAAAGTTTGGGTACTTCCAACGCACCGGCAGCGGCAATAATTGGTGTTGCCAGTAAAAAGGAAAAGCGCGCAGAGTTTTCATAATCCAGTCCTACGCCAATCCCGGCCACCAGAGTGGCACCAGAACGGGAAAACCCGGGAATCAGAGCCATGGATTGCGCAAAGCCAATAATGATGGCGCGCATCCAGCTTATGTTATCCAGTGAATGACTGGGATGACGGGAGCGTAATCGGTCACCCCAGATCAGCATGACTCCGTTTGCCATCAATGCAACGGCCGCAAAAGTGAAACCGCCAAAAAGATAACGGATTTTATGGGCGAGAAGGAGGCCGAGAAGACCCGCAGGAATGGAGGCAATGAACAGTATCCACAATAATCGCGACTGGGGATTGCTGGGCTTGCCCCGCGCCCGGACAAAGCCACCAATCAGCGCCGCCCAGTCTTTCCAGAAAAACAGCAGGAGTGCGGCGGCGGTGGCAAGATGCAGAACCACCACAAAAGGCAAAAACCAGTCGGCGTCGCGATTGATGGGCCAGTGCAGCAGGGCCGGAACCAGAATGATGTGCCCGAGGCTGGATATGGGAAACAGCTCGGTAACCCCTTGCAGCATGGCCAGCAACAACAGGTAGATATGATGGATCACGATAGGATGCTCTCAGGCTGGTTTTATTCGAAGCGTACGGCGAGAATGGTGTATTCGCGGGCACCCGCAGGCGCATGCACTTCTACCAGATCGCCTTCATGTTTGCCGATCAGGGCGCGGGCAATGGGTGAACTGATGGAAATTTTATTTTCCTTAATGTCCGCTTCGGCATCTCCCACGATCTGATAAGTAACTTCCTTGCCTTCGGCGTCTTCCAGATCGACGGTTGCAGCAAATACAATTTTTCCACCGGTATTCAGCGTCTTGGGGTCTATGACCTGGGCGCGGGCGAGAAAATCTTCCACCTCACGAATGCGTCCTTCAATAAACGCCTGCTGCTCTTTGGCGGCGTCATATTCGGCATTTTCCGAAAGGTCACCCTTGGCACGGGCTTCGGCAATAGCCTCAATGACGGCGGGCCGATCTACGGATTTCAGCCGTTGTAATTCTTCGCGCAAACGTTGCGCGCCGATGACAGTCATGGGGACTTTAACGCTCATGTTAACCTCTCGTACTGGTTAGTTTTGTTGCAAATCCTGGAGACGAAGAACACTGCGTTCTTCCCGCATCAGGACACGAATAGCTTCCGCCCCCGCAATGGCACCTGCCAGAGTGGTGTAATAGGTCAGGCCCATTTGCAGGGCAGCCCGGCGGATACTGAAGGAATCACGCACAGACTGACGCTCATCCACGGTATTGATGATGATTTGTACTTTACCATTTTTGATGGCATCGACAATGTGTGGCCGACCTTCGGTAACCTTGTTGACCGTGCTTACTTCCAGACCCTGCTGGCGGAGGTATTCGGCTGTCCCTTTGGTGGCGATCAGTTGAAAACCCAGGCGGGCCAAGGTGCGAGCGGCAGGGGTGAGTTTAGCTTTGTCGGCATCGCGGACGCTGATAAATACGGTTCCAGAGGATGGAAGATGCTCACCGGCACCCATTTGCGCCTTGAGGAAAGCCTCACCAAAGCTGGCCCCGATGCCCATGACCTCGCCGGTAGATTTCATTTCGGGTCCCAGCAAAATATCGACGCCCGGAAATTTGATGAAAGGAAATACGGCTTCCTTGACGCTGAAATGCGGAGGATTGGGGATTTCAGGTATGCCTTGGGTTTTCAGGCTCTGGCCGGTCATGCAGCGTGAGGCAATTTTAGCCAGCTGCCAGCCCGTGGCCTTCGAGACAAATGGCACGGTCCGGGAGGCGCGGGGATTGACCTCAAGGACGTAAATCCGGTCTTCCTGCACGGCAAACTGGCAGTTCATGAGGCCAACCACGCCCAAAGCCAGAGCCAGTTCCACGGTTTGCCGCCGCAATTCAATCTGGATGTTTTCAGGGAGAGAGTAGGGCGGCAAACAGCAGGCCGAGTCGCCGCTATGAACGCCAGCCTGCTCAATATGTTCCATGATCCCCGCAACAATGACCTGGCCATTTTGGTCGGCAACGGCATCAATGTCCACTTCCAGGGCATCATTGAGAAAACGATCCAGGAGAATGGGCTGATCGTTGGAAATACGGACGGCTTCTTCCATGTAACGCTGCAGGTCTGCTTCAGCGTAAACAATACGCATGGCCCGGCCACCCAGTACATAAGAGGGACGAACCACCAGCGGATAACCCAGTTCCCTGGCTTTGCTCAATGCTTCCGGGGCACTGCGGGCAATGGCGTTTTCCGGCTGGCGGAGACCCAGGCGCTGCAGCAGTTGCTGAAAGCGTTCGCGATCTTCAGCCAGATCAATAGAATCCGGAGTCGTACCGATGATGGGTACACCGGCTGCTTCAAGATCGTTGGCCAGTTTGAGAGGGGTCTGGCCGCCAAACTGGACAATGACGCCCTGCGGTTTTTCCACCGCGACAATTTCCAGCACGTCTTCCAGGGTCAGAGGCTCAAAGTAGAGGCGATCGGAAGTGTCATAATCGGTAGATACGGTTTCCGGGTTGCAGTTGACCATAATGGTTTCAAAACCATCGGCATGAAGTGCCATGCTGGCATGGACGCAACAGTAGTCAAACTCAATACCCTGACCAATGCGATTGGGCCCACCGCCCAAAATCATGATTTTGGGTTTGCTTCCAGGCTCCGCCTCACATTCCATTTCATACGTGGAGTAGAGATAGGGGGTTGGCGAATGAAATTCTGCCGCACAGGTGTCCACCCGTTTGTAAACGGGCCGAATACCCAGTTTGTGGCGCTGTTCGCGCAGCTGGGATTCCCGGCAACCCAGCAGTCGGGCCAGACGACGATCCGAAAAACCCATGGCCTTGAGTGCCCGCAATTGGGGTGCATCGAGGCTCGCCAGCGGCATACCACGCAGATTTTCTTCCTGTTGCACCAGCTCAATAATCTGTTCAAGGAACCAGGGATCTATATGTGTTATCTGCTGGATTTTGTCCTGATCCCAGCCCCGGCGGATGGCGTCGGCCAGGTACCAGAGGCGATCGGGACCGGCTATACGCAGCTCCTGCTCGAGCTTCTGCAAGGTCTCTGGATCATTGCCCGGCAGTTTTTCATCCAATCCATCGACCCCGGTTTCAAGGCCGCGCAGGGCTTTTTGCAGGGATTCCTGAAAACTCCGGCCAATGGCCATCACTTCCCCCACAGATTTCATCTGGGTGGTCAGGTGCGCGTCGGCTTCCGGGAATTTTTCGAAAGCAAAGCGGGGTATTTTGGTGACTACATAGTCGATGGTCGGTTCAAAACTGGCAGGGGTAGCCTGGGTGATATCATTGCGCAATTCGTCCAGGGTGTATCCCAGGGCCAGCTTGGCCGCAATTTTGGCGATGGGGAAGCCGGTAGCCTTGGATGCCAGTGCGGAGGAGCGGGAAACGCGCGGATTCATCTCGATGATAATCAGGCGACCATCCACCGGATTCACCGCAAACTGGACATTGGAACCGCCGGTGTCCACGCCAATGCGGCGCAGGACAGCTATGGAGGCGTCGCGCATCCGCTGATATTCACGGTCAGTCAGGGTCTGGGCGGGGGCTACGGTAATAGAGTCACCGGTATGAATCCCCATGGGATCCATGTTTTCGATAGAGCAGACAATAATACAATTATCTGCTTGATCCCGGACCACCTCCATTTCAAATTCTTTCCAGCCAATTATGGATTCTTCGATGAGAATTTCGTGGGTAGGGCTGGCCTCCAGACCCCGCGAGGCAATATCCTCAAACTCCTCGCGATTGTAGGCAATGCCGCCACCCGTGCCGCCCAGAGTGAACGAAGGTCGAATAATGACCGGAAAACCAATATCTTCGGCAATTTGGCGGGCTCCGTCCATATCGTGCCCAAAAGCTGAACGTGCCACTTCCAGGCCAATTTCCTGCATGGCTTTTTTGAACAGCCCCCGATCCTCGGCTTCGCGAATGGCTTCTACCGAGGCCCCGATCAGGCGCACTCCGAACTTTTCCAGAATACCTTCACGGTGCAGATCCAGCGCACAATTCAGAGCAGTCTGGCCACCCATCGTCGGCAAAATGGCATCCGGGCGCTCCATTTCGATGATGCGCGCTACTGTCTGCCATTCCACGGGCTCAATATAGGTTGCATCAGCCGTTTGCGCGTCGGTCATGATGGTCGCCGGATTGGAATTGACCAGAATGACGCGGCAGCCTTCCTCGCGCAATGCCTTGCAGGCTTGAACTCCCGAGTAATCAAATTCGCAGGCCTGACCAATGACAATGGGGCCGGCGCCAATCAGCAGGACGCTGTGAATGTCTTGATGCTTAGGCATGGGTTTGGGCTCCGTATTGATGCATGGCAGCTACGAAATCATCAAAAATGATGCTGGCATCGTGGGGGCCGGGTCCTGCCTCCGGGTGTCCCTGAAAGGAAAAAACCGGGAGACTGTTATGGGCCATACCCTGCAAACTGCCATCAAACAGGGAGGTATGCGTAATACGCACGGAGTCCGGCAGGCTTTGGGAATCCACTGCAAAACCGTGGTTTTGACTGGTAATTAATACCCGGCCGCTGCGCAGATCCTTTACCGGATGATTGGCACCATGATGCCCGAATTTCATTTTGATGGTTTTGGCACCCAGGGCGATGCCGAGTAACTGATGTCCCAGACAGAGCCCAAAAGTGGGTATTTGTGCCGCAATGATTTCGCGCATGGCTAGCTGGGCATAATTGAGGGCGTCGGGATCTCCCGGCCCATTGGAGAAAAGTACACCGTCCGGACGCAGGGCGATGACCTCAGCTGCTGGTGTTTTGGCAGGTACCAGGGTAACCCGGCAGGCACGGTCGGCGAGTAGGCGCAATATATTGTTCTTTTTGCCAAAATCGTACACGACCACATGATATTGCGGATGGCTGATGGGCTGCGCCTGATAACTCTGTTCAGGCAGGCCGCTCGCAAGGAGCCATTCTGATTTTTTTGGCGCCGCCACGTCCTGAACCAGATCCCGGCCCAGCAAGCCGGGAAATCCGCGCGCGGCAGCCAGGGCTTCGTTTTCATTCACCTCAGCGCCAACCAGCAAAGCCGCATTCTGGGCGCCGCCATTGCGCAGGCGGCGGGTGAGTGCGCGTGTATCAATACCGGCAATGGCAGGAATACCCTGCTGGGTCAGAAAATCGGGAAGCGTCTGGGTACTGCGCCAGTTACTGGGGATACGAGGTAAATTACGCAGTACCAGAGCTGAGCAGAATATTTTTGATCCTTCCATATCTTCGGGATTGATCCCGGTGTTGCCAATATGCGGATAGGTCAATGTCACGATTTGGCCGCGATAGGAGGGATCCGTCAAAATTTCCTGGTAACCCGTCATCGCTGTATTAAAACAGATTTCACCGACGGCCAGACCCTTGCTGCCAAAGCCTGTACCCCGGTAGATACTGCCGTCTGCCAATGCCAGGACCGCCTGCACTTTCTCACCTCGTCTACCATGGAAGATGCAAAAAAGGGAGGGTGGCCCCTCCCGCATAGATTGCCCATATTCTAGGGGTATGCCGGGCACTGGTCAACGCAGTTACTGGAGTGCGGTCATAGGCAAGACCGCTGCAGGAAGCATTACACAACGATAACTGCTTGAGTGTATGGAAAGGGATGATAAGCTTGTGACCATGATCAGGTATTCATAATTCCAAAAGGAGTGGTTTCGTATGCGTCGCTTTCAGGGTTCGTTGTGGTTTGCTGGAGTCGTGTTGGCTCTATCCGGCTGTGGTTCGGCGACTAATAATGGCTTGGCTCCGCAGGCCGAAAATACTTATCCTGTGCCCTCGGCTATCAGCACGCCATCCAGCTACAGTGCCCCCGCGCCCGCCCTGCAGGTCCCTGCCCGGCTTCTGTCGCAGCCTAAAACTTTGCCCGCTCCTTCGGCACCCAGCGTGAATTATTCGTCTACGACTTTACCCTTGACGCCTCTGGCATCCTCTACTGCCGCTTTATCCAGTGCCGCGCAATCTGTTACTCAACCCGTCACCCGGACGGTGGAAAATGCCAAAAATTCTGCGAATCAGGCAGTGAGCAGTGCTCAAGGCGCAGTGCAGCAGCAGCTCAATACGGCAACGTCTTCTTTTTCCGGGAAGTGGCAGCAGGATATGGTCAAAGCTCGACAGGACAGCGCCAAATGTGCTGCTTTGAGTTCGACAGCGCAAAGTGACTGCTGGCAGAATGTGTCAGCTTGGGCAAAAACGCGGGCTACGCAGTATCAGAGCATGAGCGCCACGGCGACTGGTGCCCAGGCCCAGCAAATGCAATCTGCCGCCAAGTTTTTCGGTGTAACTGGTGAATGGGCCAGTGCCTGTAGTTCTCTCAGTGCCCAGTCTTGCGCGGAGTCACCGCTGATCAGCAAGATGCAGCAGTGGAAGGCTTCAGTGGGTATCCCCGGAACTACTGCAGGGCAATAAAATTTGCAGACTTCTGAAAATCTGCCATTCCGTTTTCTTGGTGGGGCGATGACTTAGATGGACATGAATCACTTTGCACTGGTTTCCCTGATTAGTCTGGCTATTACTCTGGCGGTGGCGACAACGGGGTCACTGTTTCGACCAGATGCCTGGTATACGCGCCTCCAGAAGCCCAAAGATACGCCTCCACCCTGGGTTTTTCCTGTAGTCTGGACGCTGTTGTATATCATCATGGCTTTTGTGGCAGCGTTGATTTATGTCAGCCCGGCGAGTCTGTTGCGAACAGTGGGTTTGTCTTTGTATGGCCTGCAGTTGCTCTGTAATGCCGCATGGTCATGGCTGTTTTTTGGACGGCATCAGGTGCTTTGGGCCCTGGCAGACCTGGTTTTGCTTCTGCTCCTGGTATTGGCTTGTTTCCTGGTTTTTATGTGGATCACGCCGCTGGCGGCCTGGTTGTTGCTGCCTTATTTACTCTGGCTTTGCGTGGCGCTGTATCTGAATGCCGCGACCTACCGCCTGAACCGATTCCCCTGATGCGGCCCATGCGCAATGCGGAAAAAACCATGGTTCAGGTGGCTGATCTGAACCTGCAGCTGACGCGCAAGGCGGTCAAGAATTTGCGCATTATGGTTTATCCCCCTGACGGGAATGTAAAAGTCAGTGCACCCTGGGCGATGACAGATGGAGACATTCGTGCGGCCATTCTGGCCCGTTTGTCCTGGATCAGGCAGCACCAGCAGCAATTTCAATATCAGACTCCGTCATCGGTTCTGGAATATCAATCCGGCGAAACCCATTCCTATTTGGGGCAGAACTATATACTCCGGGTGCATGAAGTGGCCGGTCGCGGCCGTATTGAAATGTGCGACGCTGCCTTTATGGAGATGTACTGTCCACCCGAAGCGGCACAGGCTGATCGTCAGGCCTTGCTCCACAAGTATTATCGTCAGGCACTGAAAGACCGCATTCCGAACATCGTTGCCCACTATGAACCGATTCTGGGTGTGCAGGTGGCCGAGTGGGGCGTTAAACGCATGCGCACTCGCTGGGGTACCTGCAACATCCGCGCGCGGCGCATCTGGCTTGGCCTGGAGCTTGCCCGCTACGCAGAAATTTGTCTGGAATATGTGGTGTTGCATGAAATGACTCATTTGCTGGAGCGCCTGCACAATGATCGTTTCAGGAGCATCCTCGATGCGGCCATGCCGGACTGGCGTCGGGCGAAAAACCAGCTTCGCTCAGGTCCCCCCCCTTCTTGCTGAAAGTTCCTGATGCTTACTCTGTGATAAATACTATAATCCTTTAACTGCCAGCATTAGGGTGGTTCAGGTAATTTGAAAGGGGGTAAAATCATGCAAAACAAGCGTTCAAAACAATTACTCATCATTTCCATCAGCTTGGGTCTTGGTTTGGTGATGATGCAGGAAGCGGCCCAGGCGGCGACAACCAAAGCAGCAGTGGGGCACTACCACGCGCTGACGGGTAACCCGAGTGGCACCTATCAGATTGATCCAGAGCATTCCGCTGCTTATTTTACCATTGGTCATGTGGGTATTGGCCCCTTTAGCGGACGTTT
>NZ_JBYCKP010000099.1:0-1202 GCF_057473445.1 Acidithiobacillus sp. TH-A36
GGTGGATTGGGAGGGACAGCAGCTGCGCAAGGGTGCGCCCGATTCCATGAAAGCCTGGATAAAAGATTTGCAGGGAAGCTGGCCGGAAGGCTTGGATGCCATTATCGAGAAAATTGCCGCAGGGGGCGCGACACCGCTGGTGGTATGTTCTGGTGCCCAGGTGCTCGGGGCGATTGAGCTGCGGGACATCGTCAAAACCGGAATCAAGGAACGCTTTGCTGAGTTAAGAGAAATGGGCATCCGCACCGTGATGGTGACGGGAGATAATCCCTTGACGGCTGCTGCCATTGCGGCGGAGGCCGGTGTCGATGATTACCTTGCGGAAGCCAAACCGGAAACCAAACTTGCGCGTATCCGTCAATATCAGAGTGACGGATATATGGTAGCGATGACGGGAGATGGCACCAACGACTCGCCAGCTCTCGCACAGGCCGATGTGGGGCTGTGCATGGCCAGTGGTACCCAGGCCGCGCGAGAAGCTTCGAATATGGTGGATATGGACTCCAACCCGACGAAATTGCTG
Source organism: Acidithiobacillus sp. TH-A36 (assembly GCF_057473445.1). Lineage (NCBI taxonomy): Bacteria > Pseudomonadati > Pseudomonadota > Acidithiobacillia > Acidithiobacillales > Acidithiobacillaceae > Acidithiobacillus > Acidithiobacillus sp. TH-A36. The sequence continues at coordinate 524 of NZ_JBYCKP010000099.1, forward strand.
GATATTGTCCGGATTGGCAAGCAGTTGCTGATGACTCGTGGGAGCTTGACCACCTTTAGTGTCGCCAACGATGTTGCCAAATATTTTGCCATCATACCGGCGGCTTTCATCTCTACCTATCCACAATTATCGGCCCTCAACATCATGGACTTGAGTTCGCCGGATACTGCGATCATGTCTGCCGTGATTTTTAATGCACTTATTATTCCCATTCTGATTCCTCTGGCATTGAAAGGCGTCAAATTCCGGGCGGACAGCGCGCAGAATATTTTGCGCCGGAATGTCTGGATATACGGATTGGGAGGCATCATTGCGCCTTTCATCGGCATCAAGTTGATCGACCTGCTACTGACGGTTTTATAGGAGGATTCCACATGAACAAGTCACTCGAAAATGCTTCTAAACCGAATGCGCAGAATGGGGATCATCAAGGGATATGGGCAGCGGTGATGGGCGATCTGAAAAGCACTTTACTGCTTTTTCTCCTGTTAGTGGTGATAACCGGGCTGATTTACCCCTTAACGATGACGGGCGTCGGACAATTGCTGTTTCCTCATCAGGCAAATGGCTCGCTGATTAAAGAACATGGGCGCGTGGTGGGTTCTGCATTGATTGGACAGTATTTCCGCGAACCGGAGTACTTCTGGAGTCGTCCCTCCGCGACTTCGCCGATGCCCTA
>NZ_JBYCKP010000100.1:0-2186 GCF_057473445.1 Acidithiobacillus sp. TH-A36
TATGCTGCCCAGAACATTCCGGCGGAATTCCAGGCGGAATATGGTCAGGGCGTCAGTGCGCTGATGCCCAACGGTTATTCGGCATCATTGGCGCAATGGTCACAGGATGAACAGAACCAGGTCCAGAACGTCCTGCAGGATTACCATATGACGGAGAGCAACTTTGCCAGCACACAGGCTACCCTTCAGCAGCTGGAAAGTGCCGGGCAGTCGGCCAGCGGCCGCAAGGCGGTACTGGATGCGGCCAACCAGATTGCAGGACTGCAGGTGGAACAGATACAGAGCCTGCAATCGACCATCATGCAGGGCAACAGCGCCATGCTGAAATATATACAGAACAGAAATATTGAAACCAATCAGAAACAGCAGAGCATCAAAGGCTGGCTCAATGGAGCCGGCAATGATGCTGACCAGAACCTCATGTAAGGAGAAAGAAAGATGCGTAAACGCTGGATACTGATACCCATAATATTGTCTCTGTCGGCCTGCTCGCACCCCAATCAGGGGCCATACCCCGGCAAAACGGCTGACTGGTATAAAGCGCACGAGCCTCAAGCTGAAGAACAGGCCAAATGGTGCCTGAAAACGGGAACCAAATCTGCGAGCTGCAAGCTGGTGATGGGTCCAGTGGCCCATTATTTTGCGCAACATTCTTTCCTGGGTGGCGCCGGGAAAGATGCCGACCAGAAACTGATGTAATCTCCGCAAGGAATCACCATGCGACTACGCTCTTTAACCATCTGGTATCCCATCGTTTTGGGGGTTCTGGTTTTCTGCTGGACCCCGGACGCCCTCGCCGGAGTACTCGGATATATCAAATCCGACATTTCCGGCAACTCGGGCAGCTGGATGTCACGCATGGAAACGGCTGCCAGTCACCTGTTTTTTGCCCTGGCAGGACTGGAGTTCGTCTGGTGGGGCATCACCCGACTGGCCAAAGGCGGAGAGGTGGGTGATGTCCTCGTGGGAGTCATGATGAAAGTCACCACCCTGGGATTTTTCTACACTTTCATGACAGAGGCTCCCCAATGGGTGCCGGACATCGTTCACAGCTTCATGGAACTGGGACAGCAGGCCGGCGGCACAACAGCCACCACACCGTCCCAGATTTTCAATCTGGGCGTGGATGACGCGGGGAATATCATCAACAGTCTTTCCAAGCTCGCACCATCCTTCTGGAAGGATGTGACGGACCCGGGTGGCGCCGCTGCCAGCTATACGCTATCAGCCATCATCATCGGCCTGTGTGCCCTCACGATGGTTCTGGCTTTTGCCCTGATTGCCCTGCAGCTGCTGATTACCACAATCGAGATGTATATCGTGGTAGGCGGCGGCATTGTCCTGACTGGCATGTTTGGCAGTCGCTGGACCCTGCCTATTGCCGAGAAGTACATCGGTTATGCGGTGCAGGTCGGCATCAAGCTCATGGTGATTTATCTGATTGTGGGGCTGGGATCGGAAGTATCCGGCCAGCTGATGACCGCGTTCTATGCACAGATGAAAGCCGGAGATACGGTCACACCTTTTCTGAACGTGGGCTTTGGTGCCCTGATTTTCGGGGTCATTGGTTATATGGCTCCGGGTTTTGCGGGTTCACTGATGTCTGGTTCTCCCTCCATGTCCATGAGCAATGTAATGCCTGCCGCCGCTGCAGTTGGTGGTGTGGCTGCCGCACCCTTCATGGCAGCGGGCGGCGCGGCATTGGGAGCTGCGGCGATGGTGGCCAACAGAACCCTCAAAGCTGCATCCGGGTCGGGGAATGCCATCAGTGGTGGCTCTGGAGGGCTTTCGGGACTGGTGGGTGGAGTTGGCAGTGGCGGCGGTGTAAGTGCCGCGCTCAAGGGCCTCGGTGGTCAGGCAACCGGGGCAGGAATGAAAGCTGCCGGTGCCGGCATGCAGGCAGGAGGTGCGGGAATGCAGGCAGCAGGCAAGGGCATATCCGCAGCAGCGGGTGCGGCCGGTGCCGGAATTCGCGGGGCATCAGCGGCTGCCAATGCGATTCCGGTGGCTGGACAGGCGATTGCAGCAGCCGGACAGGCAGCCGGCGCGGGTGTGGAAATGGCCGGCAAGGCCGCCGGCAAAGGAATGAATATCGCTGGTCAGGGGATGCAGAAAGCCGGTCAAATGACCCGGAAGGGCGGAGAAATCACCCAGAAGGCTGCTGACAATGCCCTGAAGCAGTCTAA
>NZ_JBYCKP010000101.1:0-2753 GCF_057473445.1 Acidithiobacillus sp. TH-A36
ATGGGCAGCGCATAGGCGTGCGGGACAAAAGCGCCGATCAGAACCGGCGGTACCGCGCCGCTCACAAAAGAAACAGCGGAGGCTAATGCCGCCTGAACAGGGCGCGCTTCAGCGACTTCCGTCAGGCCCAGCTCTTCCCGTGCATGCGCTTCAAGGGGATCACGCTGCATCAATTGAAAAGAGACTTGCCGTGCCAGAGCTTCATCCAGGCCCCGGTCCATATAAATTCGACAAAGTTCGAGTTGTTCCAGTTCAGGATTTTTCTTTATTTCATGGGCTTCCTGCCGGAGTTGCGCTTTCTGGCTGTCACGCTGAGAGCTGACGGAAACATATTCACCGGCCGCCATGGACAGCGCTCCGGATAACAGGGCGGCAACTCCGGCCAGCAGAATCTGATCATGATTGGCCTGACCCGCTATGACTCCACTGAGCAGTCCTGCAGTAGAAAGGAGACCATCGTTTGCACCCAGCACGCCAGCACGCAGCCAACCCGTGTTTTTCTCGTGACTTTCTGTGTGCTTGTTTTCCATTCCAAGGATTCCAATCCCGACTTGAAGGGGGTTCAGGATAGCCCCGGTTTAGGGCTTGGGTCTATGATGGCGTCATGTTCAGGCAAGGAGAAGCATATGGGCGGATTGGAAGATTGGGTGGGGAATACCCCGCTTTGCGAATTCAGGAGTTTGGCACCCAGAACGTGTGTCCATATTTTTGGCAAGCTGGAGGGGAATAATCCGGCAGGTTCCGTCAAGGATCGCCCGGCCATGAACATGATCCGGCGGGCTCTGGAGCGCGGCACCATCACGACTTCCACCCGATTGATTGAACCCACCAGCGGCAATACCGGCATTGCTCTGGCCATGGCGGCTTCGGTGCGGAAGATCCCGATGACCCTGATTATGCCGGAAAACATGAGCATCGAGCGGCGTCAGGTGATGCGGGCCTATGGCGCTGAGGTCATTTTGACGCCAGCTGAACGTAGTATTGAAGGGTCTATTGATTTGGCCCGGCAAATGGTGGCCGCCGGAGAAGGCTTCATGCTTGACCAGTTTTCCAATCCCGATAATCCGGAAGCCCATTACCTCAGTACGGGGCCGGAAATCTGGCGGGATACACGCGGCAGCATCACGCATTTTGTCTCTTCCATGGGTACCACTGGGACGATCATGGGTACCTCCCGCTACTTGCGGACGGTCTCTCCGGATATTCAGATTGTTGGCGTACAACCCGCTGAAGGAGCTAAAATTCCTGGTATTCGCCGTTGGCCGGAAGCCTATTTGCCAAAAATCTACCATCGGGAGATGGTCAGTCAGATAGAAGACGTGACCCAGGAGGAAGCCGAGGACATGACCCGGCGTCTGGCGCGCGATGAAGGGGTACTGGCCGGAATATCTTCTGGAGGCGCGGTGGCCGCCGCCCTGCGCGTTGCCCAAACTCTGGAGCAGGGGGTCCTGGTGGCAATTATCTGCGATCGCGGTGATCGCTACCTGAGTACAGGCGTTTTTCCGGCCTGAGTGTTTATGCAGGACTTTAACCCCTTGCGCCTGCCAACAACCGCCGGGTTCAGACTCAGGTATTGGCTTATATTTTTTTGTGCGGGATTTTTGTTGTCCGGTCCGGCTTGGGCGCAGACCCTGGAAATCACGGCGGCACGGGTTCAGGGCGCTGCCTGGCAAGCGCAGCACCTGAGGGTCATGTTGCGGACGCATGCGCAGAAAAATGCCAGTCTGCAATTTCAGGCCGGGATCCTGCAGCTTGGCAAACAACGTCCCTGGCAAGCCATACAGGGTAACTGTGTCCTGAAGACCCGGCAGGGTTGGTCGTGTTCAGCCTTGCACCTGGTGATTTCGGGAAGTCCCTGGGGGGCTTTGCAAGGTACTGGACGTTTTCAGGTGCTGCGTTCCGGGGGGGCTGGTAGCCTGCACTTCCAGTTGGAGGGGGCAAAATTGGGCAAGCTGACCCTGCTTGCGCGCAGTGCAGCTTCAGGTCGCTGGCAATTACAGACCCGGGGAGAAGTCGCTTTAAGCGATTGGGTTTCCGCCCTGAATCTGCTCCCGGCCACCTGGCAAAGTGGCGGAGAACTCGCTTGGCAGATGCATTCTTCGGGTGCTGGCTGGTCACAAATTTCTGCGGTTCATTTCAGGGCGCAACTGCACAAAGGCCAGTTCAGTAGTCCCGATGGGTTGCAGGCAGCCCAGAATGTCGCCGCACAATTGTCAGGTGATGGGCATCTGCAAGGACACTGGCAGGGACAGGTTCAGCTGCGTTGGGACGAGGGTGGCATTTTATGGAGTCCCTGGTACTGGGCGGCGCCGGCGCGACCGGTTGTCATGCAGAGTGGCTGGCGCCAGTCGGCAAAAAACTGGCATCTGGAGCGGGGTCAGATAAATTGGCCGAATCTGGGAACCGCAAAATTTGCCGTCAGTGAACCCGTTCAGGGGAGTAAGCTGGACTGGCATTTGCAGGATGCAGATGTCGCTCTGGCACCCCTTTTTACGACCTGGATTAAACCGTTATTGCCAGCCAGCAGTTTTGCAGCACAGGCTTTGCTGGCGGGTCATTTGCATTTTTCGGTGGCGGGAAATCCGGCTTTGCGTTCTGTGCATTGGGATTTGCCGCACGGTGATTTTTCTACCCAGCAAATGAGCCTGGCAGGCGTCGTCAGTCATGGCGCCTGGGGTGCCCATGTACCCGTGGAAAAGGCGGTTTTTAACTGGCAAAGCGCCACCCTGTATCATATTCCTCTAGGCCCGCTG
>NZ_JBYCKP010000102.1:0-3206 GCF_057473445.1 Acidithiobacillus sp. TH-A36
TTGATAACGCTCGTACCAACGACTGGCCAGCAATGCCGCAAGGGTCCATAGCAAAACCAAACCCGCTGCCATGATGCCCGGCAACAAGGGTGCCATATGCAAAACTGCCGCCATCTGCACCTTGCTGATCTCCTTGGCCAGGGGTTTCAGCGTCTGTGTCATCTGGGTCTGCCAAAAATCTGGCCCGGCCCCCAGTGGGACTACCCACAACATCAGCACCAAAATCAGCAAAGACAAGCCAATCAGCACCCAGACCACGCCACTCCACTGCGTATCCCAATGCAACCCCTCACCCAACAGTCGCCCCGGTAACCAGGCCACCAGTGCAAATAGCACCCCAAACCAGGGGTTAAAGGTAAAGAGCATACTGGCGATACCGGCGATGACCAGCACTTCCAGACTTTCCTTGCGTCCTGCCTGTAAAGTGACCAGAGCCACCAAAGCCACACAGTTCAAGAAGAGGGGCGCAGCCAGAAAGGGTACCAACCCGGCCAGACTGAACAGGACAGCAATACTTAAACCGGCTTGCCAGCGTCCGCTGAGAAACCAGCGCAGAACTCCACCCTGTGGCTGCGCCGTCACTGCTCCGTCAGCGCCTTAACGCACGACGTATGGTAACAGGGCCAGAAAGCGCGCGCGCTTGATGGCTGTGGTCAACTGCCGCTGATACAAATTACTGGTGCCCGTGATCCGGCTGGGGACAATTTTACCGGTCTCGCCAACATAGGCCTGCAAGGTTTTCAGATCCTTGTAGTCAATTTCCTTGACGCCTTCTGCCTTGAAACGACAGAACTTGCGACGCCGGGTAAAATTTCCACCGCCACGTTTATCACCGTCACCGTCACGATCTCTATCCCGATTAAATGCCATCTTGTCTGCTCCTTGAATCAGGCCGTAGCAACGGCTTCATTATCACTGTGAATGGATTCGCTTTCGCCTTGTTCGTTGTCGGTTTCGACGCGTTCACGACGATCATTTTCGTCTCGGGCCAGAAAAGACGCTTCAGTCACTGCTTCTTTACGCGCCAGAATCAGATGCCGCAGTACCGCATCATTAAAGCGGAAAGCATCTTCCACTTCAGCCAGGGCAGCACCGCTGCATTCCACATTCATCAACACATAATGAGCCTTATGAGCCTTTTTGATAGGATAAGCCAGTTGCCGACGACCCCAATCCTCCAGGCGATGGAAACGACCGCCATCGCCTTCGATCATGCCGCGATAGCGTTCAATCATCTGGGGGACTTGTTCACTCTGATCAGGATGGACCAGAAACACGATTTCATAATGACGCAAACGTTGCTCCTTATGGTTCACTGCGGAGTCCGGACGCCCATCGCCCGAACAAGGAGTAAAAAATGGTGAGGGCGTATTCTAATACGCGACGCGGGAAAAACAAGAGCTTAACAGGATAATTCGGTGATTTCGCGCATACAGCGGGCGCGCTCAGGGGCCGACAGGGGAATTCCGGCGTCTCCAGCAAGAGCGGCAAGCGTGTTGGTCCCGGTCTGCATTCCCTGATTTTGCAGGTGCTCAATGGCTGCATGGGCACCATCAGGATCATTGCAAACCAGGAGCAGATCCGCACCCGCAGCCTGTGCCGCATCCACCCTTGCAGACATGTCTCCCGCCGCATGGGCACCCACCATGCTCAAATCATCACTGACAATAACGCCTGTAAAACCCATTGATCCGCGCAATACGCCTGTGAGCCAACGCGATGAAAATCCGGCGGGCTGCTCGGGGTCTATTTGCGGATACAGACAATGGGCCGGCATGATCGCTGGAATGGCTGCCTGAATCATAGAGCGGAAAGGCTGCAAGTCTTCCTCAATGGCGACAAGTGGTCGATCATCGCGAGGCAAAGCCAGATGCGAATCGGCTGCCACAGCACCATGGCCAGGAAAATGTTTGGCCACTCCCTGCAGACCGGAATCAGACATCCCCTGCCAAAGACGCGCCGCAATGGCACCTACCCAATCCGGATTACGGTGAATGGCGCGATCACCAATCACCCGGGAAATACCGCGATCCAGATCGACACAGGGCGTGAAGCTGAAATCTACGCCAATTTCCCGCAATTCAGTGGCCAGCAGACGCCCCCAGTCATAAGCCAGGGATTGCGCCGCCTCCAGACCCAAGGCTTCAGCCTTTTGACCCAGCCTGGCCATGGGTGGAAAGCGTGTCACGCCCTTTTTGAGACGTTGTACCCGACCACCTTCCTGATCGATTCCAATCAGGAGTGGGGGACTGCGCAGCGCATGAATTTCCTGGCAAAGCGCCTGAACCTGTTGCGCATCTTCACAGTTACGGGCGAACAGGATGACGCCACCCACCGCCGGCTGGCGGAGCCGCTCAAACTCTTCGGGTGTTGGCCAAAGACCAGCAATATCGACCATCAGGGGACCACGCATGAGCAATCGCGGTTCAGCGGAGTGGGACATCCGGGCTGGTCTCCACGGTCGGATCGGCTTTTGCTGCGGAGGGTGCCTGAGCCGCTGCCTTACTCCCTTCCTTATCCACATCCTCCTGCTGGACCAGCTCCATATCGGGCGACATGGAAATAGGCAGCTCAATGCGCGGCGGCTGGCTGGGAATACCATGCACATGCACCGGAACAATCATCATGCTGAAACCATCATGCTGGAGTCGATCCTGGACAATAAAGCTGACTTCATCATGCAGGAGACCATGGAAAGGGCCCTTGCTCCGGTTGTCAATCACCCGTCCTGCAAAAAAGATACTTTGCGGAAAGTAGCGAATAGCCACATCCGCCAGTTCTTCCATAGCCAGAATGCGGTCGGTGGAGTAGGTAGCAAACCAGGTGGCAGCCATCCCTTCATTACGACAGAAGGCCATATACTGATTGGCTTCTGCTTCCACATAAACCTTCAGATCTTCGAGCGCCTTGATGCCCTTGAACTCGCCCTGTCCAACAATGCCAGCCAGCAAAAACACGTAATTTTTGACGAAGCCACCAACCATACGATGCGCCGTCAGCAAGGTATGCAAACCCAGGCCATCAAAGCGGCTCACAAAAAAGACCGCCGTCGCGCCCCGGGGGTCCAGGGGCAGATTGGGACCCGGCTCCAGATGTTCCGGCACCACATCCAGCATGGTCTCATCCAGCTCAGCGGTAATTTTGCGGATGCTCTTGTAGTGCCGATAAATCAGGTATCCGAGCACAACAACAATCAATGTCACCAG
>NZ_JBYCKP010000103.1:0-1995 GCF_057473445.1 Acidithiobacillus sp. TH-A36
TGATTCAGGAAGCGCCTGACTCCCCTGCTGCCTATGGCGAAATGGGTAATGTGTTGTACATGACCGGTCACTATCACCAGGCGGGCAACGCTTATGGTCAGGCTGCCATGCAGCTGATTCATGCCGGACGTTATGCCGATGGCGCCGCGCTGATTCCTATTCTCGGACGTCTGGATCCTGCGGAAGCACAAAAAGTGCAGGTGGCGCTGTCCCATGCCCCCGAAGCCGAAACCGGGATGCCGCCTGCCTGATGGTGAATTTCACAAAATCAACTCGATGGACAGCTATGCTGCTGTCTGTCGGGTTTATAGTGTGCATGGCCACTGCACAAGCCGGGGTTACATCCGATTTGTTACGTCCAAAATCCGGATGGAACCATCACTACCTTCAGCAGCTGATGCAGGCACGCCAAGCCTACTGGCAAGGCAACCCATTGCGCGCCATTCAGGAATATGCACAATTGATTCATCTTGCCCCCCAGCGGTATCTGGCAGATCTCTATGGAGAACAGGGCAATGTTTATTACCGGACAGGCGCATTTTACGCGGCGGGGAATGATTACATTCATAGCTTTCGGAATCTGATCCGGGAGAAAAACCTGCGTGGAGCCCGCACACTTATTCCCATCGTCGCACAAATCAATCCAAATGCAGCCTATCAGCTGACGATCCAATTAAATCATCAGGAGACAAACCATCATGGCGGAACAACCGACTACGGAAACACACTCGCAGTCTCAGCATCATATCGCTGGCCTTTCTGACCGCCAGCTCAGACTGATCGTCTACGCGGCACTCGTCGCCTTTCTGGTCCTCGCCGCTTATGAGTTTTATCTGGCCGTGGAAATGTCGCACGATCTCCATGAAATGACCAAACAGTTCCAGAAAATGAGTCCCAACATTCAACGTAACATGAACAGCATGTCACAAAACATGGCTGAGATGACCCATTCGACCAATTACATGGCCAGAGCCACCGGACAGATGCAGGCTGAATTCTGGAGCCTGAATCGTAACATCACCCCACCCTTTTCTTTTCTGAGTGGCATGTTGCCCTTCAATCACAATGATCCGCGCTATGGACCCAGAACGCCTCTACCCCCTCCACGCCAGGAAGCCTATGATGGAGTTCCACCGGGATATAATCCGCAATATCAAAGTGGCTATCCATATCAGGAGAATGCTTATGGCAACCACTGAGACTGATGGCGAGGTGCTGGCCAAGGAGAAAAAAATGGCGTCGCTGAGCACTGAACTGGAAACCCTCTGTGAGGTTTTGCCAGAATTGCTGGATTCCATGGACGCCGGCATTCTGCTGACCGACATTCAGGGAAAAATTGAATTCTGCAACGCTGCCGCCAAAATCTTGTTGAACACGCATCAACTGGAGCACCTGCGCAGCATACCTGGAGGTAGCGTCCAGAAAGAACTGGTGCGAGCGGCCATTGCTGCTGGTCAGGAAGATGCCGTGAGTCGACCGCAAACTGGCTGCGTCCGCTGGGATCACCTGCTTCCCGTTGCCGAAGGCGATCACAAGGTCCTGCAGATCAGAACCCGACTGGTAGAGCGCAAACAACATAAACGCCGCATTTTTTTCATCGAAGATGTCTCCGAATTGCGTCATGCCGAGCGGATTCTGGGCGGCACCCGCAGTGTGGGTTTTATTACGGATGATCCGCACATGCGCGATGCCCTCGAATTGATTGCGCAAGTCGCGGCCACCGATGCCAGCGTCATCTTTCAGGGCGAATCGGGGTCTGGTAAAGGCTTGATGGTCCGCTTACTGCATCAACAGAGTAACCGCTCCAAAAAATCCCTGGTGGAAGTGAATTGTGCCGCCATCCCCGATAATTTATTTGAAGCCGAGTTTTTCGGATCCGTGAAAGGCGCTTTTACGGGAGCAGTGACAGATCGCATCGGCCGTTTTGCGGCAGCCGATGGTGGCACGCTCTTCCTCGATGAAGTCAGCGAACTGCCCAAACATCATCAGGCCAAA
>NZ_JBYCKP010000104.1:0-1554 GCF_057473445.1 Acidithiobacillus sp. TH-A36
CTTTTAGCGCAGCCATGCTCTGGGCCATTGGTGCTTTGTTCCTGCTGTTGATTGGTGGTCTGACCGGAATGATGCTTTCTATTCCAGCGGTTAACTACATGGTGCACAACAGTGTATTTGTGGTGGCGCATTTCCATATGATGCTGCTTTGTATTGTCTATGCGGTTTTCGGTGCAGTGATTTTCTGGTTTCCCAAGGTTTTCGGTTTCAAGCTCAATGAAGCCTGGGGAAAAATCATGTTCTGGTTATTTAGTGCCGGTACTTTCCTGGTTTTTTTCCCGATGTTCATGCTGGGCTTTATGGGCGAAACACGGCGCCTGGATTGGCCCTTTGATCCGCATTGGGCAGTATGGTTTGATGTTCAGGAAATCGGCATCGTCGTTTATGTATTGTCGGTACTGGCCTTTCTTTGGATGATTTATGTCAGTATTCGGGATCGGGCGCATCATCGTGTGGGTACAGATGCCTGGGGTACTTCCCGGAGTCTGGAATGGCTGACCGATTCACCTGTGCCTTTTTATAATTACGCTATGGTTCCTCATATCAATGCTCGGGATGAAGCGGCCTGGCGTCGGGAACACGGTTTTTCACAAAGTCGGCCAGATCACTTTGCTGCCATACATATGCCCAATAACACAGGCGTAGCCGTTTATATTGGTGCATTAACCTTTGTCATAGGTTTTGGACTGACCTGGCGGATCTGGTGGTTGACCGTTGCGGCGTTGATTTTAACGGTGCTGATCATGATTTATCGTTCCGGTAAAGGTGATCCGGGTTACGTTATTTCTGCAGAAGAAATGGAAAAGCTGGATCGGGAATCACGGCAGAACATGTCTGATGGTCAACAACATCTCCCCAAAGGGGGTGGTTATACCGGAGGAACAGTAACGGCTTATTCTGCCGAAGCAAGTGATCAAAGACCTCAGGGTACTCCGCCTGGAAATTCCCGACCGTTGTCTTAATTACACCGGATAGCGTGGCGGGTTGAATACTGCCACGCATTTGCCCAGCATTTAATGAAGGAGTTTGATATGAGTTCTTCTCATGATAAGCCTGTAGATCCCAACCAGGTGGTTTTGTGGTCGGATGATTACGAAGGACATGATGTGATTTCCACCCGAACCTTCGGGTTCTGGATGTATATTTTAAGTGACGGAATGTTGTTTGCGACACTTTTCGCAGCTTATGGCGTGCTCAGTTATTCTCATAGTTATTATACCGGCCCGACACCGGCACAATTTGTTGCTCCCTGGTACACCTTTATTCAGACCATGGCCTTGTTTCTGAGTGTGCTGGCTTATGGGTTTTCCATGGCTTCACTGAAAACCGGCAGTAAGGCCGGTGTCATCAATGGAATAATTGCCTCCATGGTTTTGGGTATCGTCTTTGTTGGTCTGGATATTCATGACGTGTTGCGCATGATCAGCATCGGCGTAACGCCGGAAGTCAGCGGTGGCCTTTCCGCCTTTTACGCCCTGACCCAGGTCCACGCCGCCCACATTTTTGTAGGCCTGATCTGGATGCTGGTGATGTTGTATCAAATCTTGAGAAAAG
>NZ_JBYCKP010000105.1:0-1357 GCF_057473445.1 Acidithiobacillus sp. TH-A36
GAACGCCAACGCCCCAATCGAATGCTAAAACTTCAGTCGTGGCCATGACTAAGATACCCAAGGTAAATTCGACGGCACTGTCAGTGCCGTGTAACAAAAAGGTACGCCGTATAGCATGGGATGATCTTTCTGCGGGTTATGGATGGGACAGAATGCACCATTCTGTCTCGTGGTCCCAAAACCCTGAAGGGCAGACGGTCCGGTTTTGCTCGGTTCCTCTGCCGTCCAGGAGTGCCGATTATCAGACATTACAGTAAGGCTACTCATTTTTAGCGGAGTACCCATTCCCCATGGGACTTAATGGCGTCATACATAGCATCCGGTGCGAGGTCTACGTCACCTGGCCACGTTAAAGCGCCATGATCGATATGCACCTGGCTGAACATTACGGGGTCTTTCAAAGGGGCGAAAACACCCGTTAGGTGGCTTGGTTCAAAGCGCACTTTCCCCTGGGTCCCGTCCGAAAATCGGACATTCAGCGCTAATGGAGGTTCTGGATGAACCTCAATCACATCCCATTCCATTGATGCATCCTCCTTAAAGTAAAGGTTCTATCGGGTTGGGTTGCTGTTTTGCCTGACACAAGGCCCAATCTTCCAGTAGCTCCTGTTGATGTAGCTCTGTCCAGTCGAGGACAAGCTCTTGGGCGCGTCGTGGTAGGTGGCCTCGGATGACGGACAAGGATTCTATAGCGATGACCGCCTTAAATTCCGCGTACTGCACATGAAAATGGGCAGGGCTATGGTCATCGAAAAACATTTTGATGAGCATTCCGTAAAACGCACTGATAGTGGGCAATCCAGATTCCTCCCGTTCACCGTTGGATACTACATTTTTTAGCGGGAACATCCTACTATGATGGCGGCATACGCAGGGATAGACAATAAGAAACTATGGCAAGGGCACTGTAACAGAGGCAGCGAAGCTGGTGGGGATTGGCAGGCAACAACTTTACAGAGGATATATCAATTCCAATCCAGGTTACTGCAGGGTCACCACATCACTCTCAACCTCATCGTTTTTATAGGCAGAGGCTGCCAATTCAAAGAAGTAATGACGCAGTCGTAATAGCCAGGGTTTGAAAACAGCAGATGATCGGGTGGGAAATCGAACCATGAGCTCATATATGGCTACCTCGTCGATCATTGGCAGACTATCTTGTCCCTCTTCATCATCCAGCCCATTTTTGCCAAGGGTCAACGTGGCCTGATCTTCCGTGGCCAGCGTTCTCAGGGCATAGATAGGGTCCGGTATACTCAGGGCAGCAATAACATCTTCCTGGGCAATCCATACATGCACGCCATCGGATGAAGTGGTACGCATTTCCAGATCCTGAAACGCAATGCGCCAGATATGT
>NZ_JBYCKP010000106.1:0-4468 GCF_057473445.1 Acidithiobacillus sp. TH-A36
CCTGATGCGGCGCATAATCCTGACTTTGCTGCTGGTTATTATTCTCGCTCCGCTGGGCTATTACGGTGTGACCATGTACTTGCCGCAATCTTTTCCCAAGCCGGGAAAGCAGGTCCCCATCCGGCTCGGTAGTGGCACGTTGGAAAGTATTCAGATTCTGCACAAGGCGGGTGTTCTGCCTTATCCACAGATGTTTCGTGTGGCCTGGATTTTGGCCGGTCGTCCCGTGCTGCAGGCGGGTCTGTATGATTTTCAGGGTCGTGTTTCGCAGGAGAAAATTCTGCAACGTCTGATACATGGACAATCCCTGCCACTCAATGTGGTCATTATCCCCGGTTGGAATTTGTCGCTGATTCTTCAGGAGTTGCGTTTAAAGTCGCCCTATCTGAACCTGCATGGACTCCCGACGGGCGATCAGGCCGCGCAACAACTGGCTGCTGCAGGAATCGGCACCCGGGACAGTGCTGAAGGTTGGCTTTTCCCCGACAGTTATCGCTATGTTCCCGGGACTTCAGCCCTGAGTATCCTGAAGCGCGCCTATCAACGGATGAACAACAATTTACAGCATTTATGGTCGCAACGTGCCCCCGGATTACCTTTAAAAACCCCCTATCAGGCGCTCATTCTGGCCTCTGTGGTGCAAAAGGAAGGGGCTCCTCCCGCACAACAGGCGCATATTGCGGCCGTGTTTTTGAATCGATTACGCCAGGGGATGCCACTGCAGTCAGATCCGACGGTGATTTATGCGCTGGGCAAGCACTATCAGGGGCATTTGACGCCGCAGGATATGCACGTGCCCAGTGCGTATAATACTTATCTGCATGGAGGACTCCCGCCAACGCCCATTGCCATGCCCGGCATGAGCAGTCTGCAGGCAGTATTGCATCCGAGTGACAGCCACGATCTGTATTTTATTGCCCAGGGGAATGCCTACCATTATTCGACCAGCTACAGGCAACATATCGAGCAGATAAAACGCTATCTGCAACCTACTGCGAGGACGGTTTCATGAAAGCCCAGGAATCCACTATCACACCGGGAATGTTCATCACCCTGGAAGGTATTGAAGGTGCTGGTAAAAGCTCTGCCATACCAGTGCTGGCGGCTTTTTGTGAAGCGCAGGGATTGAGCGTGGAGCGTACGCGCGAGCCGGGTGGTGGTCTTTTGGGTGAAGCCTTGCGCAGTATATTTTTGAATCCGGAATTGGCTCTGGATGCGGAAGCGGAATTACTTCTGCTTTATGCAGGGCGACGCGACCATTGGTTGAACCGGATTCAGCCAGCGCTGGCGGCAGGTAAGATCGTCCTTTGTGACCGTTATGAAGATTCCACCTATGCTTATCAAAGTGGGGGCAGGGGCTTTCCTCAAGAGCGTATTGCCGAACTCGCGCACTGGGCTGGCATTACCCGGGCACCGGATTTGACTTTCTGGTTTGATGTCAGCCCGGAACTGGGCGCTGCCCGTATTCGTGCCCGGCGACCGGATCGCCTGGAACAGGAACAGACCCCATTTTTTACCAGAGCGCGGGCCGTGTTTGCCCAACGTCAGGCGGCCGAACCCCGGCGAATCATCCGCATTGATGCCTCAGTCCCCATGGATCAGGTGCATGCCGCGCTGGAGCAAGCCCTGGCTCCGCGTTTGCTTGAGCATTTTTCATGAAAGCTTTTCAGCCAGATCCCCAATCCTGGCAACCCATCCAGGCCTTATTGGCCTCCGGATTACCGCAGACCATGCTGGCAGTCGGTGAATCCGGTTCTCTGCTGCGCCTGCATCTCGATGCGCTGCAGGCCGCCACGTTGTGTTTCAAGCCTACTGACAAAGGGTTTGCCTGTGGACAATGCCGCTCGTGCAAACTGCTGGCGGAAGGCTCCCATCCGGATTTATGGGTAGCAGCCCCTGAGCCGGGTAAGCAGATAGCCATTGATACCTTGCGTCAGGCCATGGAATGGATTCAGTACACGCCGCAGGTCAGCAACTCGCGCTGGTTGCGCATAGATAATGCCGAAGCCATGACGGTGGCAGCCGCCAACGCCATTCTTAAAACCCTGGAAGAACCCCCCACCCGTGCACACATGGTTTTACATAGTGAACAGGCTTCGCGTCTGTTGCCCACCATTCGCTCCCGCCTGCAGCGCATTCCCCTGCCGGAAATGCAGATGGTGCAGTCCATGCACTGGCTGCAACAGCAGGGGATGGATGCGGAAAACAGCGTCGCTTTGCTCCGTCAATTAGGCAATCGGCCTTTGCGCGCCCTGGAGCTATGGGAGACAGGCTGGCTGGAGCAGCGTCAGCAATGGATGCGCAGTTTGCTGGATTTATCAGGGCAGGGGGTTGTGGCGACCCTGAAACTTGCGGAGCAATGGAGCAAAAGTTCAGATCTACTCCTGATCCGGGAGACGGTACTGAATGTCCTCGCCGATTTTATGCGATTGCGACAGGGGCTGCTGGACAGAATCGTGGACCTGGACTATCTGGAAGAGTTGCGACTGAGAGCTCCGGATATTTCGGCGGAAGCGCTGCAGTCCAACCTGGATGGCTGGTTGCAACTGCCATTGACCCTGGCCCAAAACAGCAATGCGCTGATGGTCATGGAAAAGCTGCTTTTGGACTGGCTTACATTGTGGCCAAGGAGGAAAACCCATGGAATCCAGAACTGAGCCAAAACCGGGAGGTGCAGCTACCGCGTTGTCCGTAGTGTTGCGTGATCCTCAAGCCGTACAGCGTTGCTTTATGTCTGCCATCAAGGGTGGCGGATTACTGGTGGAAACACCTAATCTTCTCCCCATGGGTACCGAAGTCCTGCTGATGATTACCCTGCCAGACAGCCAGCCCCGCGCCCCGGTGATGGGTAAGGTTATTTGGGTCACTCCTGTGGAAAACCGCGATGGCCGGCCACCGGCCATTGGCGTCCAGTTTCAGAATGATCGCTCAGGGGTACTCACGCGCATTCAGAATACGCTGTCCGGATTGCCTACCCATGGTGATGCGGTGCTGAGTTTTTGACGGAATTATCATCAGGCTTTCAGTATCAGGATTTGCAGTTGCGGGTGCCAAGGTTTCCGGTCATTGCTCTTTGAGCAAGGTC
The DNA here is from genome assembly GCF_057473445.1 of Acidithiobacillus sp. TH-A36. Classification (NCBI taxonomy): domain Bacteria; kingdom Pseudomonadati; phylum Pseudomonadota; class Acidithiobacillia; order Acidithiobacillales; family Acidithiobacillaceae; genus Acidithiobacillus; species Acidithiobacillus sp. TH-A36. The sequence continues at coordinate 3,086 of NZ_JBYCKP010000106.1, forward strand.
TGGGTTACACTTCGCAGCCTCAGGAGAGGTGACCGAGCGGCCGAAGGTGCAGCACTGGAAATGCTGTGTACTCCAAAAGGGTACCGTGGGTTCGAATCCCACCCTCTCCGCCAATAAAATCAAAGAACTAAAAAAAACGCACCACGCTTCATGTAAACACACAACCCTTTCTCTTGTACCTGCAGCCCGCCCACTCCTACACCTCAAAACCCAGTGCGCGCAATTTGCCCCGGGCGAGACTGTGCCCCAGGGCAGCGGCGCTGCCCAGCCAGCGCAGGCCGAGGCCCTGATTTTTCTCCACGCCCTTGCCGTTGAAATAACAGGCAGACAAAAAATCCATGGCATCGGCATGGCCTTTTTTGGCGGCGGCCTCAAAAAAACTGCTGGCAATGGTATGGTCGCCGGACCAATAAAAATAAATACCCACCTGATTCAGCGCCTCGGCATCGCCGCTGTCAGCCTGTTTCACGCAATCCACAAAGCCTTGCAGCAGGCAGTGTTGGTCCTTGGCGGCCAGGCTGCTCAGGTCCACCTGCCGCAGCACCCCGCTGGGCACCTGCGCACTCGGCAGTTGCCGCCCAGCGATGGCACCTGAATCCAGCCAGTTATGAATGGTCCGCACCGTTTTGCCGGTGAGCAAGGCGGCCATTTGCGGGCTGATGAAAGCAGTGGACGAACCGGATGCAACCATAAGACTCCCTTTCTGCAAGCTTTATTTCATCGATTTTAATGGAAAAGTAAAAAACATTCATCGCTTTTCGATGAAAGCCTCACAGGATTTCATCGGATTTGGATGAAAAATACGGCAAGGTCCGGCTTGATGACTTTGTTCCGGTTCGCAATAATCCCATTGAGTCTACGATAATTTTCCCATAAAAACATGATGATGTGAACGGCACGCTGTTGTCAAAGCACAACAACTCTGTTGATGGCACGCTTTCTGCCTTATGAGAACCAGCGCAGCACCCCTTGGCGTTGCCGAACTTCTTACCACACAAGGAGCATTCTCATGAGCATGTCAGTCAAGAAGGCGCAGGCCCGCGCCGAAGCCGGTTTCACCCTCATCGAACTGATGATCGTCATTGCCATCATTGGCATTCTGGCGGCCATCGCTATTCCGCAGTATGAGCAGTATATTGTGACTTCAAAAGCAACCACCATTACCCAGGACTTTCATCAGGCAGTCACTCAAGCAACTGCGGCAGTTGCAGCGGCAAATGCTGGACAAACTACAAGCACTCCTTCATATCCAGGAATGCCAGGTAATTATTCAATAACCTGGGGAACCGCAGCAAATACTAATACCCAGTACACCGCGAGCGATGCTAACGCAAATACCCCCTTGATCGTGGCACTGACTCAAAGCAGTGGAGCGAGTTCAAG
>NZ_JBYCKP010000107.1:0-1079 GCF_057473445.1 Acidithiobacillus sp. TH-A36
CGCATCAAAGGGATAGGTAGCGTCGGCACGAAGATGCATATGAGGCTGGGGTGGGATGTTTGTAGTCATGGCTTTCCTCCATTGATAATGGATCATAGTGAAACATCTGTGCGTGATAGTCGAACATTTCGATAAAGCATTTCTTTGATCTTGGTCAAGAAACATCAGATTTTTGTCGGCCAGTACATATCATCCATTCTTTGGGCGGATCGACTTGGTATTCCCGTGCCGACCCAAGGCTGCATAAAGGACCAGAAGGAGATGGATGATCCTGAATATTGTCAGCAGTCCAGCCAGTATGTGGTGAAAATCAAAACGCAAAGCGAAAGGCAATGGAATTGTGGTGAATACCATAAGCAGTCCCAGTACACCTCATAGTGTATCCGAGTGATAGTTGAGCGCGAGTTTGAGCGCTTGATGGCCTGTCGCTCCAGCTTCTTCAAGTGCTTCTCGCGGTGTTATCGACCCGTTTAACGTGGGGGATGGGTAAAAACAGGAAGTCACTGACTATTGCGCAAACTTTTCTATATGCGAGCGTTGCTGACTGGACATTACCGCTGGCTATTTCACCCGTAACCTTCCCATAAAATTCCCAGACCCGACTGTTTTCTGACTGGTAGGAAACTTATCGTACGATATTTTACGTTTTCTCAAGGGGCCCCTGGTTGTGTGTATATAGCTCCCAATTCCCCATGAGTTCGGTCCGATGTTCCTGTGCCCATTCCAACACTAACATCTGCGCCCGGCTGGGCATTTCGCCCTGGATAATCTCCAGCGTATGGATGTCTTTGAGCACCTCATATTCCCCGTACAAGGCATGAAAGTGTGGCGGTGCATGATCCTGCCAGAGCATCTGAATCAAGATACCGTAAAACATGCTGATAGGAGTCCCTTCAAAAATAACCCGCAAGGTACGCCGCTCAGTTACCGATTATGAGAAAACAGCGCGGTTGCCACATCGCGAGGATAGGTGAAGATGGCAGAAAGCATGAGAATGGTGGCTACCAATAGCAAAATCGTAAAAATTCCAAAAGTAATGCGCAGGCCATAACCATTTCCACAATGTTGGAGTTGGCAGT
>NZ_JBYCKP010000108.1:0-1714 GCF_057473445.1 Acidithiobacillus sp. TH-A36
ACTCAAAGGCTACAGCCCGCGAAATGACGCCCCATAAAGCGAACATCAAAGGAATCATCAGATAGTTGAAGGCCGATCCATACACCAGCGGAAAAGCGCCAAACAGAACGCCGCCGGCAACAACCAGCCAGGTTTCATTGCCATCCCACATACCGGCCATGGAAGCCATAATGGCGCCCCGCTCCTGCTCATCGGGAGAAAAAAGGGCAAACACTCCGGCGCCGAGATCGGCACCGTCCAGGGCAATGAAGAAAAGAAACAGTAGACTGAGTAACAGCCACCACCACGTCGTTAGAGTGGTAGCGATTCTGGCGAGATCAAACATATTGTATTACTCCTTGAATCGAAATCCCGGAAAACCTCGCTTAATGGGTTTTCCCAAAGGTCGGTTTGGCAAAGGTTGGTTTCGCCAATCCACCACCGGCGTGTTCCTGATCAGCATGCTGCTCTGGCGCACCCGGTAAAGGACTTTCCAGATCCGGTCCCTTGCGGATCACGCGGGAGAAGAAATACCAGGCACCCGCCCAGACGGTCAGTTCAAAAACGCCATATCCGAGAAACCAGACGATTTCCTGGCCAAGCCCCATGTGACTGGTGCCCTCATAGGTGCGCATGAGGTTATAAACTACCCATGGTTGACGCCCTACTTCGCGGGTCCACCAGCCGGTCCAGACGGCCAGGTACGGTAAAAAAGCACTAAAGACCATGGCCCGCAAAAACCAGGGGCGTTTACGCAATCCCTCTACGGTCAGTTGGCCGCGCAGGATGAGCATGGTGCCCCACAACGCCATAAAAAACAGGAAGAAACCGATGGCGACCATAACCCGGAAGGAATAGAAAGGGACCCAGACATCGGGGCGATCGTTGGCCGGGAACTGATCCAGACCGGGAACCACGCCATTCAGGGTGTGAGTTTCCAGGAGGCTTAACACATGGGGAATACGGATTGAAAACAGACTTCCATCATTGTCAGCATTGGGAATGGCAATCAGATTCCAGGAAGTGTTCGGCTTACCATCCGGTAAATAAGTGTGGAAATGCCCTTCCATGGCGGCCAGTGTGGTCGGTTCGCTATGGGCCACATCGACCCCCAGACTGTCCCCTAACCAGATTTGTATCGGCGTAGCGATCAGCAGGGCCAGAATGGCCGGTTTCAGCATTTTGACGAATAAATCGGCGTGACGATTTTTGAGAATAAACCAGGCACTGGTCCCGGCCAGTACAAAAAAGCCCAGGATCATGGTAGCCACCCACATATGGGGAAAGCCCCAATCATTACTTTCATTGAAAATGGCACTCCACCAATTGGTCACCTGAAACAGACCGTCTTTCAGCACGACACCATCAGGAGTCTGCATCCAGCCATTGGCCACCAGAATCCAGTAGGCCGACAAACTGGAAGCAAACGCCACGTTGAAGGTAGAGAACAAATGCATCCCTTTGCCGATCTTGTTCCAGCCAAACACCATGAGGCCAATGAAGCCGGCTTCATACATAAAGGCGGTGATGGTTTCAAAGCCCAGAATATTCCCGAAGAAGGGACCCACGGCCTGCGAGAACGGGCCATAGAGAATGCCGAAGGCCATTTCCATGGTGACACCGGTAGCCACACCAGCGCCGAAATTGACAATAAAGATTTTTTCAAAGAAACGGTTCAAGCGATACCATCGTTCGTCTCCAGAACGCAGCCAGGCTACTTCCAGCCCGAAAAGGA
>NZ_JBYCKP010000109.1:0-2579 GCF_057473445.1 Acidithiobacillus sp. TH-A36
GGGATCATGGGTGACATGCAGGGCGGCAATGCCTTCTTCACGAAACAGGGTACGGAGAAAGTAGCGGATTTCTTCGCGAACCCCCTGATCTACGGCGGACAGGGGTTCATCCAGTAAGACCAGACGCGGACGGGCGATGATGGCACGGGCAATGGCGACCCGCTGCCGTTGCCCACCCGATAATTCATGGGGTTTGCGCTTTGCTGCGGTAGCAGGAATGTTCATTTTTTCCAGCAGCAGCATGGCCCGCTCGCGATCTACCGGAAGTCCCTGAGCGCGCAGGGGAAAAAGAACATTATCCAGTACCCGGAGGTGGGGCCAGAGCGCCGCATCCTGAAAAACCATACCAATGCCGCGTTTTTCGGGAGAAATCTGCATGCCTCCGGCGGTGAATACATTTTGCCCGCGCAGGCGAATGCTGCCAGCCTGGGGCTTGATGAGTCCGGCAATGGCCGCCAGCAAGGTGCTTTTACCTGATCCTGATTCACCCAGCAGGCAGGCGTAACGACCATCTTCAAGATCCATCCGGACGTTACTCAAGACTGTCTGGGCGCCAAAGCGCACATTCAGTCCCTGCACCGAAAGCGCCGGTTCGTTGGGCACCGCCGCGATTGCCGACCGGTTTTTTACCTGCAGTTCAGCAACCATGGAGCGTTAGTAGACGTGTGGTATGTTTAATTACAAGGGTATTCATCACTGTACGGCTACAATCAGCTTGTTTCGAGGCATGACAATTATCTCCATCTGTTTATGGAGCGTAGTGTACGCCTCGAATGTGACAGTTTTATGACAACGGGTGGTAGGAAGAGGATTCTCCTGAACGCTGGTCGGTCAGAGGCCGGGAATGCTGGTCAAGCCACCATATACACCCAGCCCGGCGGAAAGAATGACCACAAAGAGGACCAGCCAAAGGTACGGGCCACGCAGGCGATGCTCGGCGGGAAGTGCTTTCATTGCCAGAGCGACCAGGAAACCAAGAACCAGGGGCAGCAGCAGGGCGTTCATGACTTCCACACCAATATCCAGGCTGACCAGGTCGGGTATGCTGATCACGGTCACGGCACCGGCGATGATGATGGCGGTATATATTCCGTAAAACCAGGGGGCGTCTTTGGGATGGTGTTCGAGAGAGTGGCGGAATCCGGTGACTTCTCCCCAGCCCCAGGCTCCGGCCAGTGAGGCAACAATGGCCGCTACCATGCCGGCCCCCAGAATACCCATGGAAAACACCAGGCGCCCCCAGGTATCTCCCAGGTACGGGGTGATGGCCTCGGAGAGTTGATGGACGGTATTCAGGGGCGCGTTAGGATTGAGGCGGCCGATAGTGGCCGCTGTGGCAATCAGCACGGCGGCCATGATGGCCTGGGTGAGGACCGCACCAATGGCCGTATCCCAGCGGGCATGCCGATAATGTTCGGGATGAAGTCCTTTATCGGCAACAGCGGACTGCTGATAAAACACCATCCAGGGCATGATGACGGCGCCGATGTTGGCTGCTACCAGCATCATATAGTCCTGGTTAGTAATGGGTGCATGGGTCAGGCCGTGGAGAATATCCTGAATATTGGGATGAGAGGCCCAGGCAATCCCAAAAAAGACCAGTTCAAACAGGCCCATGATCAGGGCAATGCGCTCTACGCGCCGGTAGGAGCCGGTCCAGACGATGATCAACAGGGTGGCTGCGGCGAGAATGACACCCACGGCACGCGGCAGTCCATAAAGATGGCTGACTCCAGCTACGCCAGAAAACTCGGTCAGCAGGGCGCCCGTAGTGGCGATGCTCAGTCCGGCTACTGACAAATAAGCCCAGCCGGTGCCGAAGGTTTCACGAATCAGTTCACCGTGCCCCTTGCCGGTGAAAATTCCCAGGCGTACGGTGAGTTCCTGCACGATGTAGAGAATCGGCATGAGAATAAATTGCAGCAGCAGCAGTTTGAAGCCCCACTGCGCGCCACTTTGGGCGGCGGTGATAATGCTGCCGACATCGGTATCGGCGAGCATGACGACCAGGCCGGGGCCAAGTACAATCAGAAAAACAGACCAGCGGGAGTGGCGCTGAGGCATTGTGGGGTTGTTTGCATTCATTGTTGAGAATAATCCGTATTTACGTTTTTGGTTTGCGAATGATTCCTGTTTAATGGAAAAATGTCAAGTCCTGAGAGACGCAATGACTGGAAATTGTAGCCTGACTACCAGCCCTCCCTCTGCAGCATTCTCAAAATGTATGGCCCCGCCGTGCAAGTCCATGATGCGCTTGCAGATGCGTATTCCAATACCCGCACCATGGCCGGTTTGGCGCGGAAGTGTGCCCTGATTCATGGCCAGGAGATGCGCTGCAGAAACTCCGGAGCCGTAATCCCGCAGTTGTATTTCCGTGTGCCCGGGATGACTGAGAACCCGAATCTGCAGGCTGCCGTCGCCGTAACGGCGCGTATTGTCGAAAATAATCCGAAACACCCGCTCCAGCGCCAGGGGGCGACATCGAAAAGAATTTGCACTATCACCAGAATGATTTTCCGCAACGCTGATGTCCAGCCCATAGCGTTCCCTGGCAATTTCCTGCATTTCCTCCAGCCAGT
>NZ_JBYCKP010000110.1:0-3185 GCF_057473445.1 Acidithiobacillus sp. TH-A36
ACCAGGCCTACGCCCGTGGCATGTCCAGGTACCCGAACCACGTTTTCCATCCCCGGCAAATGCATGGGTTCACCGACGCGAACCGGCAGGTGAAGGATTTCTTCAGCCAGTTCGGCAATGCCTTCCAGACGGCTGGAACCGCCGGTAATGACGACGCCAGCGGCAATCAAATCTTCATAGCCGGTGCGCCGTAGTTCTGCCTGGATGAGTTCAAACAATTCCTTGATGCGGGGCTCAATGATGTCACCGAGAATGCGCCGGGAAATGGTGCGGGGCGGACGGGTGCCGACGCTGGGGACCGAGATTTCATCATCCTGCTGAATGAGATCACCCAGGGCGCAACCATATAGCTTCTTGATTTGCTCCGCTTCAACGGGTGGGGTGCGAAGGCCCAGGGCAATGTCATTGGTCACCTGATCTCCGGCGATGGGAATGACAGCTGTATGGCGGACGGCCCCATCGCGGAAAATGGCGATATCGGTAGTCCCGCCACCAATATCCACCAGACAAACACCCAGCTCTTTCTCGTCCTGGGTAAGCACGGCGTCTGCCGAGGCCAGCTGTTCGAGGACCAGATCCTGGACTTGCAGTCCGCAACGTTCCACACATTTGGCGATATTCTGGGCGGCACTGACAGCACCCGTAACAATATGTACCCGGGCTTCCAGGCGTACTCCCGACATGCCGACCGGTTCGCGAACCCCTTCCTGGCTGTCAATCATGAATTCCTGGGGCAGAATATGAATGACGTTCTGATCCTGGGGAATGACGATGGCGCGCGCCGCATCCATGACCCGACCTACATCATCATTGCTGACTTCCTTGTTTTTGATGGCGACAATACCGTGGCTGTTGTAGCCGCGGATATGCCCGCCGGCAATGCCGACCACCGCGCCATGAATCTGCACACCGGCCATGAGCTCGGCTTCCTGCACGGCACGGGTGATGGCCTGAACCGTGGATTCAATATCCACGACAACGCCTTTTTTCAAGCCCCGGGAGGGATGCTGACCAACCCCGATGATTTCTGCTTCACGACCACCTTTGGACTGCGCAACAATACAAGCCACTTTGGAAGTACCAATATCCAGGCCGACGATGAGTTCCTGATGTCCACGTTTCATTTGCTTTCTCTCCTTCGGATCCAGGATCCGTTACTGACTGTTGACGGTGGTCGCTGAGGGCATGGCGACCGCAAAACCATTGGTATAGCGAAGATCCATTGTGGCTCCGGCTACCAGGTATTCCTTGACCTGGGGGGCAATGGCCACCCAGCGTTTTAAAGCGGGTATCACGTCCTCGCTGCCCAGCAGCAGGCGGACCTGATTATTGAGAATGCAGCGCCATCCACCCCTTTGGTCTTCCTGCAGGGAATCGACCTTCAGGCCCAGTGGGGCAACAATGGAATTAAATTTCGCCAGTTGCGCGAGGAGTTGGCTGCCACTATCGGCGGGTCCGGCCAGATTGGGGAGTCCATTGGGTACTTGTGCCGGGGGAACGCTGAATACCTTTCCCTGGGCATCGACCATTTGCCCGGCACCACCCAGCCAGCGGGCGACCGGCGTGTAGGGTTTGATACTGACCGTCAGGCGGTCGGGCCAGACCCGCCGCACCTCGGCATCGGCGACCCAGGGCAGGGCATCCAGAGCATGGCGGATTTGTTCGGGGTTCGCCCACAGAAAGCCACGTGCCGCATAGGGCTTGAGAACCGTGTTGATTTCGGCCAGAGGAATTTTGGGAGAACTGCCGGTAATGGTCAGGGTATTGATGGGCATCAGGGAGGGTTGCTGGAGCCATTGCCATCCGGACCATCCTCCCCAGGCGAGAATGCTGATACTCAGGCCACCCGCAAGGACCTTTCCATAAAGTTTCCAGGGCAGGGGCTTATGGACTTTGGCGGCGGTCTTGACGGGTGCCGTCCGGGGAGCTTTGGTTTTTTCCTTCAGGGTGGCTGCAGGCCGTTGGGGCTGTTGTCCGTGGCGATAATCACGCATGACACTAACCATGATTCACTCTCCTCTGCGCCGTACGCAGTATGGTCTTGCATAATTCGGGGAAATCCATGCCCACAGCTTTGGCGGCCATGGGTACGAGGCTGTGGCTGGTCATGCCGGGAACACTGTTGATTTCCAGAAGATGTATTTTTCCCGATGCACTGATCATGAAATCGACCCTGCCCCAGTCTCTGCCACCCAGTTCGGCAAATGCGCGGAGAGCCATGGCCTGCAGTTCGGCATCTTTGGCGGCACCCAGTCCCGAAGGCAGCAGATAACGGGTATCTTCGGCAAAATATTTGGCATCGTAGTCATAAAAGGCGTGCGGGGTTTCAATGACAATGGGTGGAAGGGCTTTACCATCGACAATTCCGACTGTGGCTTCATGACCAATGACAGCGGCTTCGCAGAGGATTTCATCTTCGAGAGCAAAAGCATCCGTTATGGCTTTATCCAGTTCTTCCGGCCCATTCACCCGGCTGACGCCGAGGCTGGAGCCACCATGATTGGGTTTGATATAAAGCGGCCAGGTAAAATTTGCCGCGAGATCAGGTCGCGGATCGTGACGCCGCATCAGAATCCCTTCCGTTACGGGGAGGCTGGCGGCTTTCCAGATCTGCTTGGAACGCCACTTGTCCATGGCCAGTGCCGAACTCAAGACGCCGCTCCCGGTGTATGGAATGGCGAGGGTTTCGAGCACGGCCTGGAGGAGGCCATCCTCGCCGATGGCGCCATGGCAGACATTGAAGGCGAAACGGATGCGTTCGTCCTGCAACTGCTGTTGCAGACGCGCTGGTTCAATATCAATGCCCAGCACTTCCATGCCGCTGCTGCGCAGGGCGTCGAGGACTGCCGAAGCACTCAGCAATGACACCTCGCGTTCGCCGGAAGGACCACCGTAAAGTACGGCTGTGCGGATGGATTCAGCCATGTTTCGCCTCCCCCAGAATGCGCATTTCGGCTTTCAGCCTGATGCCGAACTGTTGCTGCACTTGTGTTTGTACGTCTTCCACCAGGGCCTCAATATCAGCGGCCTGGGCATCGCCCCGGTTGATGATGAAATTGGCATGCTGGCTGCTGACTTCGGCTTGCCCACGGGCTTTTCCCTTTAACCCGGCCGCTTCAATCAGGCGGGCCGCGTGGTCACCCGTCGGGTTACGGAACACCGAACCACAACTGGGCCATTCGAGA
>NZ_JBYCKP010000111.1:0-1534 GCF_057473445.1 Acidithiobacillus sp. TH-A36
ATGAATACAGAACAGGCAGAAGCACAACTTGCGCTAGGCACAGTGGATATTCTTCCGGAAGGAGAAATATCCAAACGTCTGGAGCTCGCGGCAGAAAAATCCGAACCATTGCGAATCAAGCTCGGTATGGATCCGACCGCTCCTGATCTTCACCTCGGCCATACGGTATTACTCCATAAGGCACGACAGTTTCAGGATATGGGGCACAAATTATTATTCATCGTAGGTGATTTTACAGCGATGATCGGTGACCCGACGGGCAAAAATGTCACCCGCAAGCCACTCAGTCGTGAGGAGGTGACCGCCAATGCCGAAACCTACCAGCGCCAGGTCTTCAAAATTCTTGATCCTGAGCACACTGAAATACATTTTAACTCCAAGTGGTTGGGCGCGTTGGCTCCAGAAGCACTGATCCAGCTTGCTGCACGTTATACGGTGGCCCGGATGCTGGAGCGCGATGATTTCAGCAAGCGCTATGCAGCGAATCAACCCATTGCCATCCACGAATTTCTCTATCCCCTGCTACAAGGATATGACTCGGTGGCCATCAAGGCGGACCTGGAAATGGGCGGGACTGATCAGCGTTTTAATCTGCTGGTAGGTCGGGAACTCCAGCGAGAATACAGTCAAAAAGCGCAAATGGTGCTGACCATGCCGATTCTGGAGGGCCTCGATGGGGTTCAGAAAATGTCCAAATCCCTGGGTAATTTTATTGCTGTAGAAGATCCTGCTGTAGAAATGTTTGGCAAGATCATGTCCGTTTCAGATGTTTTGATGTGGCGCTATTACACGCTGCTCTCCCGGGTCTCTGTTCAGGAGCAGGAACGATTACGGCGAGGAGCAGAAGCAGGATTGCTGAATCCTCGGGATATAAAACTGGATCTTGCCGAAGAACTGGTGACCCGTTTCCATAACAAAGAAGAGGCAGAAGAGGCGCGTAAGACTTTTCTGGCCCGCTTTCAGCGCCATGAAACGCCGCAGGATCTACTCTTGCAGAGTTATGCCTTCGATAGCTCTCCACGCCTGGCGCAGGTGCTGGTACAGGCTGGTTTGGCGAGCAGCAACAGCGAAGCCATGCGTAAAATCCGCGAAAATGCTGTGCGGGTGAACGGCGAACGCGCAGGCGATCCGGCGATAACGCTGAATATTGGGGAGGAGTATCTTCTGCAACTCGGTAAACGCCACTATGCCAGGGTGGCGCTCTGCGCGGAGAAAAACGCTAACTAACAGAATATAAAGACTTCCTAATAGTCGAGCCCGGAATACAGGAAAGAAATTAAAATATTGTGTTGACACCCCTCGAACCCTGCGTATAATGCGCCCTCACGACGCGGCGTTGAGCCGCACCGGACTCCGGTCCGGATGTTCTTTAAAAGCCGAGTGGAGATGTGTGGGGTTTAGGCCCAGGCTGTATTTGGGTGCGATTTATCGTACTAAATATGGCAGAAGTTGAACAAATTGTTGGATTGAACTTAAGAGTTTGATCCTGGCTCAGATTGAACGCTGGCGGCATGCCTAACACATGCAAGTCGAA
>NZ_JBYCKP010000112.1:0-15755 GCF_057473445.1 Acidithiobacillus sp. TH-A36
CCACCCGCGCTCCGATTCCAGCCGGAAGCGACCAAAATATGACGCAATATCTCCATACCCAGCTCACACGGACAATCCGCCTGTTAGGTGAGATCGACGAGACATTGGCGCTTCATGGCCGGATATTGGACAGTTATCAGCCCAAGAGTAACGAAAAGATCGGATTGTTCTGGGATCGTCGGAAAGGCCGTGTGAACGGTGCGCTGCAGCCCTTGATGGTGCGCTGGCTCATGCGCCACTTTTCCGGTGGATACCGCTGGTTTTATACGGTTCTGCCGTTAAAGGGGCTTTCCCGCAAAGCGAAGAGCAAAGGCGGGTGGGGGCTCGGTGTTGAGCAAACGCGGGAATCTCTAGTCCGGATGCAGGATTTGATCGAGCACCGCCGCTTGATTGTGCATCAGTGGAATTACCTGGCCAGATCGCTGACCCACGCAGAAAGCTACGCCCGCGATCTGAAGGAAGAGCGTGCATCCTTGCGCGATGCGATACCCAAGGGACCGTTCTACCCTCAATCCCTGAAATACAACCGCCCTGCAGATTAGCAGGCAAAGAAAAACCCCGATGCCGAAGCAAAGGGGTTTGGGTATGGTTAGGGCAGTTGTTCTTCGATCTCTAACAACTTTTCTGCAAACGGGGATCCGGCAATAGCTATTTGCCGCCAGACCAGCACGTCCTCACCTTCTGGATCCTTTACGGGCTCCATATCTGAGCCTTCAACATCGTAGTCGGCAATGACTACCTCAACGCCTTTCCTGTCTGCTTCGTCATCGACATAGACGGCCTGGACCAAACCACCTGATAAGCTGACCAATACTTTCATCGTAATCTCCTTGTTGAGTGTGAGTACCAACAACAAGAGGCTGGACAAAAAGTATGGAAGGGCAGGCAAAGAAAAACCCCAAAGCCGAAGCAGTGGGGTGGGGTAGAGTAAAAATTACGCAGCAGCAGCCGCAGACCGAACTTTCTGAGCGAGATCCCAGAAGTATTCCCCTTTAGCCGCATTACGCGCTGCATTGAGGGTTTTGGGATCTTTGATCCCTGCACCCTTCAGAGCCTCAACCGCAGTACGTGCCTTGTCAGAGGCAATTTTGAAGTGGGGCTTGGTAGCCTTCACCTCATGACCATCTGCATCCTTAACGGACGCCTTGAAATTGATGAACTTGCGCCCATCAGCTCGTTCCTCTTCGACCGGAAAGGCCGACAGAGAAACCATACATCCAAGACCCAACTGCATGACGGCAGAACCGATTTTTGGGACGAGACTTTCACCAAACTCCGTACCAACATCCAGAGAGAGGATTGTGACGGTGCCACTTGAATCCGCCAGATCTACACGAATCTTGCGATAGGTGTTGCCTTCTTTGTCCTTCGTTTCCTTGGTGGAAACGCCAACCAGTTTCCCGGTGAATTTGAACTTGAAAGGTGCCTTGGCCGCTTTCAGATGTTCGCGGACCAGCTTCGCCTGTTCCTCTGCATAGCCTTTTTTCCAGGCGGCATCCCCAATTTCCGATTTGACCGTAGCTAAAGCCTTATTGGTCACTTCGTCGTTTACCAAGATGAATGCGCCTGCCACTGTATTGTGCTGATACATGATGAATCTCCTTTTGAGAAGCAATAAAAAAAGAATCCGAACGGGATGTTCGATGAATTCCGCAAATAAGTGGGTGGACAAAAAGTATGGAAGCGCAGTCTCTTGATTCCCCCCGGCGTATCCGCTATTTTTGAGACAGGCCAAAGAGCATCCCCCTCACGTTGGGATGTGATCTCCTTCCCTGCCTTGGGGTTTTCTTAAATCTTCGGCCAGTCAAGGACAGTCAGTTCCAGGTTCCGTTGCAAGGGCTGGCTGTGAGTAAAGATTCCCCTCACTGTTCGAGGGCAGCGGACACCCGCCCAGGTGTGAACAGCGGGCTTTCATTTTGCGCGACGCCCAAAGAAAAACCCCAAAGCCGAAGCGTTGGGGTGGGGGTTAGTTAGAAAAGCAGGCAGATCAGTGCTTATTGCCCTTTTTGGTCAACAGGTAAATCATGGTTCCTGCTATAATGAATCCACTAAAGGAAACGACTAACTCATACCAATCCAGTGCTGACATAATTAGCATCCTCCTTTACCAAGAATCAGATAACCCATAATTTCAAAGCCTACCCAATCAATAAAGCCTACACAAACGGCAAGGTGTGGAACAAATCCGGTGTCTTTGCCTACAATAATAGCATGTGCAACAGGCCAAACTCCATTCGCAAAAAAAGCAATTCCGGCAATCCGGAAGCTGCCTGCCAGATGCTTCGCCTGCTCACAACTTGGTTTCCAGTTACTCAGATCCCATTTCATACAGCCTCCTTCCGATTTCCGGTCATCACTTCCAGCCACTCTGTCACCGTGATGGTGAGATTGGCGATGGGCTTCTTATCCACCCTGAACGGCACAAAAGCACCGACCGGACCATAAGAACTGCCCATCCTGAAGAACCGACATTCGTCGCTTCTGAAGCGACTCTCTGCCTGGTCGAGCATCTCCCCCGTCACCACACGCCCCATGACTACCGGACGTGTCACCAAAAGCCCGGATAGCCCGTCTATGGTCACAGCCCCCACATCCAGTCCGGAATCCGGCAAGACATAAGGATCCCCTACGGCCTCTCTCCGGCCTTCCCGAAGTTCCTGAACGCTTCTCTGGAACACCCAGGCTTTTTCCTTTACCCAGGCCAGATAATCCGCTTCGGAAATATCTTCGATAGTCGGGGTAAGTGGAGCGATCTGGTCCAGCGTTTTCTGGCACCAGTCACGCACATCCGACAAGAATTTGCCTTCCTGAATCATGTTCAGAATATCCCTGGCTTCCACCAGTTCATCCCCATCGGTCACGAACAGTGCATCGGTCCTGCCTCCCTTGCGGAAACGCAAATACTTGGTTTCTCTGCGATATTCGTAGTATTCCTCAGACGAACGATTATATGGAATGCTTAACTTGTCAAATTCATCGCAAACCCAAGGAACACCATCCCTGGCCTCGTCTTCCGCAAATGACATAATTTTGCTGTCTGCAAGCGACTCCAGACCAGAGTCATCTTTCAGACCCGGAATGTACTTAACGGCCCACACCGGAAACACAACTTCACCGTAATAACGATCACTCATGGCAAATCTCCTTTTGAAAAAACCGCCGAACCCCATGTTCAGCTTTCGTTCCGGAGATAAGAGGCTGGACAAAAAGTATGGATAGGCAGTCGATGGGCAAAGAAAAACCCCAAAGCCGAAGCTGTGGGGTGGGGTAGAATCAAAAATCCCTGAGAGAGATCAGGCAAAAGTCCGGAACGCACCGATCATGGCCGTGGCCGTGTTCTGCATTTCCCCGTGAGATACACGGTCCTTGGCAAAGCCGAAGCCCTGCAGTGCCCCAATTAAGACATACCGGACTTCAATACCTTGATTCATCAGGGCATCGTCGATGGTCTTTGTGTCAGACTCTTTTGCTCCGCCGTCGGTAAGAACCAGCAACAGCTTACGATCCGTTTCGGCCTCGCAGATAAGCTGCTTACCCGCCTCGGACATCGCCTTAGGGAGTTCCGTATATCCGCCAGCGACAACTAGCCAGGGATCTTTGGGAGACAGCGGCGCACTGGAGTACGTCCTTCCTGGGTAATACTCATCGTCAAACCAGGATACGGACCACTCGATCCCCAACGCACTGAAAAGCTGTACCAGAGCAAAAGCCCCGGCATTAGCCCAGTAGTTGCTCTCATCACTTTTATTCACAGCCCCCATGCTACCGCTGGCATCCAGCAGGAGATGAACCGTCATGGACCGACTGTCGCCGTCCACACGATTCCTGAATACGCGCCCGGTAGTCTGGACGTTATACAGGGAGCTGGACACCACACCCGCTGTTCCGGTGCGTGATACCCATTCCTCCTCTTGCGCCTTGGCCCAAAGTTTAGCTTCCAACGGACCTGCTACCTTACGGTACACCCGTTTGGCTTCATCCTTGGACAAATCCAAATATGAAGCATATTCGTTGTCCTTTGCCGGTTGGACATGACATTTTTCCAATGGTGCGTCGTAAGCGTCATGATTCTGGGTAGCATCAGCCGGGAGCATTTCTGCCAGATCTGTCTGATCGAGATCAGGATCCCCGGATTCTGCAGCCTGTTTCGCTGCCATTTTCCGGGGATCCTGATTTGCATCCGAACTGGAGCTATCACCAGAGGATTCTCCAGAATCCTGCTGTGATTCAGACTGGGATGGTTTATTTTCCCCGTCTTCACCATTTTCCTCGTTTTCCCCGGCCAGCAAGCGGCATATTTCATCCGCTGCATACCAGGGAGCCTCTGGACCACTGCCGACCACAGCCTTGTCAGCAATGGCCACCATCCTATCCCAGAGATCCTGCCCAAAAGTTTTGATGGCCTTTTTCTCCCAGGCATCCGCGATGGCATCCAAAGCGTGCTGCCCCAGAAAGTGCGCCCGGTAATGAAACAGCAATCCGAACAAAACCAGATTACCTGGCTTTGTCATCCGCGAAGGATTGCAAAACCAGCCCTCACGAATGGCAAACGTCACCAGTGCGTCCAGAAACTTCCTGGAGCCGGGGTACCGCTTGAACCCCCGATTCTCTATCCGCGCATCTTCCAGAGCGTTCTGGAGGCGTTTCTTGAGGGCTGTGAGGGCCATTCCTTCCGGCGGCATACCTTTGAGCATTCCACCGAGATAGGTATCTCGGATATGGAAGGATTCATGGCACACCAAGCCGAGTGTGACATCGGCCCTTTCCTCTTCTGCCAGAACCGGAAGCACGGGGAGAACAACCCGCTTTCCGTTGGTGTAGGCCGTGGACGCATTGGGGTCCACTTCGACCCGAATACCCCCCAGGCTTTTCCCCAGAGCCGCTGCAACGATTTGTAGTGCCTTCATGACCAATCTCCTTGTATTGAGTGAGTACCAAACACAAGGGGCTGGACAAAATCTATGGATTGGCAAATGCCGTGGCTTTTTGGGAAAAAAACAATCGAAAAACGTCGTCGGCTTCGAGCAGTTTATGGCAGTTTTTGTTAAATATATGCTATCTAATGTGTTCCAGTTTGGGGTGTGCCGAATTTCGTTAATAGATTCATTACGTTAAAGACGATTTTTGGGCTTCTCTACATATAATCGGCTATATGTAGAGTCGGCAGTTTTTTTGCCCAAAAGGGTTTTCTTCAGATGGACCGTTTGCGATGCTTGATAGAGATGGATCGTAGGTCTATAAAAGCGGGGTTAAATTCGTGTTCCCTTGGGAGCACCATAGATTATTTTGATATGGCAATTAAATTTATTAAATTGCTGTCATAGTAAGCTATCATCTGCCAACCTGAGCAAGATGTGTTAAACGGCGTCATTGTTTTACCATACGTCAGTATCACACTTTTAGCGCACAATTTCGTGAAGAATAAATATTAACCACTGATAGGTATAAATAATTTTCGGAATATGGATCAGGTTGTGGGTAAAGCGCCTCGTATTGACTCTGTTTTGTGCTGAAAACTGACAAATCTCAGGCGCTGTTTGACACACATTAGGAACCCAAACTACCGCCAACTCTAAACATAACGTCCTGTCATTTGTTTTTTGGGGCGCATCCTTTATGTGCTAAACGTAGCTTAAACATATTCCAGAGTGGGTCACCTGCAAGAACATGCAGGAACACCATCCCGACGTGCCCAATCCACTGCAAAGCAATTGCAACAGCCCCCCAACGAAGGATGTCCAATAACCATCCAAATGGAATTCCGGACCACCACCCGCGAAACCCGCCTAAGAGTGTCAGACCAGCAGTGGCAACCAGAGTGACCGAGACAAGAAATACTCCGTGCATCAATCCAGGCAGTCCTGCGCGTGGGCCGGGAGGCGCCAAAAACCCTTGAGATAGTCCCCTGATGTCTTGGAAAATTACTCTTAATCCGACGGGATTCAGGGGAAACAAATAACGCAACGTAATGCGTCCACTGCGGCTCAACATCAGCCAACCCCATTGCAAAAGAAGGACCACGATCAGTATCTGCCCCACGATGACATGCCACTCAAAGGGAAACCATCCATATAACCATCCCATGAATCCCGTGATCATTTGGAAAGTGACGGCGGAAAGCAGGAAAAAATGTAGCAGTTTGGCGATATTGGGCCAGCTGTCATCTGATGGGCTCTGTTTTACGTCCAGATGAGAAGAAGGCATGGATATTCCTCTATAGGGTAACGCTCATATATGATTGATGTTCACTATACAAGTACGCAGGTCATCCATAAAAAGATGCAAAAATAAAGGCAATCCTGGGTGCTGCATCCAGATGTAAAAATACTTCATAATCTTAACAGTGAGTTGTAGTTTTTACCTTAAACACTGAGATGGAGAATCAGTTCATGAAAAAATTGATGAATCGCCGTGATTGGCTGAAATCAACCGGAATATGGACGCCTATGGTAAGCTTGGGGTAACGCCTAATGCTGAGGATCTCAACGTTCCAGCTTGTAAAGCCCTTGTTGTTCATGGTCTTACTACCCA
Organism: Acidithiobacillus sp. TH-A36; assembly: GCF_057473445.1. NCBI lineage: Bacteria > Pseudomonadati > Pseudomonadota > Acidithiobacillia > Acidithiobacillales > Acidithiobacillaceae > Acidithiobacillus > Acidithiobacillus sp. TH-A36. The sequence goes on from NZ_JBYCKP010000112.1 coordinate 6,532, forward strand.
TGGTCCTGCTTTCCACTGGAGGAAGCCTTTTTAACATGGCTAAGCAGGAAGTTTTTGCGCTATGCTTTTGCCTGTGAAATGCAGATTAAGGTGTGTTGTCCCATGAATCGAGATGTAAAATGTAAATTTTTGTTTATCAGGTTACGGTGATAACCCGTGCCTGAAGTCGCCGAACTGGAAAAACTCCTGCAGAAAGTGGCGCTTGCTGATCAGCAAGCCTTCCGTGATTTTTACGATGCTACGGCTGCGCATCTGTTTCCCGTTGCTTTGCGTATTTTAAGAGAGCAGGGCCGTGCGGCCGATTGTTTACAGGATGCATTTGTGAAAATCTGGTTAAAGGCGGGAGAATACCAGGCGGGCCGGGGCGCTCCCATGGCTTGGGCAGCGGCCATTGTCCGCTACCAGGCTATTGATGAATTGAGACGGCTTCCCAAAGATCAGCCAGGTTGGGAAGACGAAAACTGGGAGCAGTGGGGAGAGCAGGAATTTACTGCTGACCCCCGGATGGCTTCGGAAAAGCAACTTTTATTGGATTGTCTGGAACGACTTCCCAGCGATCAAAGGCAGGCTATTTCCCAGGCTTTTTATCGCGCAGCCAGTTACGACGAAGTGGCGCGCTTTGCTGGTGAAGCGTTGGGTACGGTCAAAAGCTGGATTCGTCGGGGACTTTTAAGTTTGAGAGACTGTTTGCATCATGAATCTGAATAAGTGGCCAAAGCTTGCGGACCTGCTCGCGGGTTCCTATGTACTGGGGACCTTGCACGGGCGGGCACGGCTGCGTTTTGCCCGCATGCTGCGCTCTCGTCCCTGGTTGGCTGCTCGGGTGGCAGAGTGGGAGGACACCTTGATGCCCTACAGTCTGCAGGAGCCACCCATCGCCCCTCCGCGTTCGGTCTGGCAAGGGGTAGTAGCAGAATTGCCAGCGCGAACCGCTGACGCAGTTACAGCCCGCCATGTTTCCTGGTGGCAGAAACTGGGGCTGTGGCGCGCCATGTCGGCCGGTCTGGCGCTGGCGCTGGTTCTTCTGCTGCTCTGGCCAGCACCACCGCGTATGCCCTATATGGCGGTGCTAAACAATACATCGGGTCAGGCGGTGTGGATGCTGCGGGCCAATGATCATCACATGGCCTTGGTGACCATGCGCAGCATGTCTTTGCCTGCCGATAAATCCTTGCAGCTCTGGGCCATTGTTCCGGGTAAAAAGCCCATATCCATGGGGTTATTGCCGACCCATCCAGGGCGCACACCGATATTGGTGACTCCAGACCATCTGGATATGCGCTCGGTTGCCCTGATTGCGGTGACCATGGAGCCAGAAGGCGGTTCGCCAACGGGCCAGCCTACTACGGCCGTATTGTATAAGGCAGATATTCTATCGACGCATTTAAGTAGTTGAGTCTGCAAAAATCATCTTATTGCATCCAAGCATGGAGCGAATGCGTATTTAGTTGAGGATGGCAATATTGCTGTCACCTGCTCAGGAGAACGTCATGAAAGAAATGGAAAATCAAGGTTTGGATCGTCGGGATTTTTTCAAGAAAAGTGCATTGTTTGGGCTGGGACTGGCTGCGGTCAGTAGTTTAACCATGCCAGCTCTGGCGGAAGCGGCTGCCATGCCCAAAGGCCCGAAACATGATTTATATTTGCTGAACTTTGCCCTGAATGCCGAACATCAGGCTATTGCAGCTTATCAGGTCGGGGCCGAAAGCAAGTTGCTGGACCCGGCATTGCTTAAAGTAGCTCTTTCATTTCAGGCAGATCATGAAGCCCATGCAGCTATTCTTGCCGAAACCATCAAAAAGCTGGGTGGAACTCCGGTTGCTCCGAAAGTTTCTCTAAAAGCGCCGATGACCGAGCTGGCCAGTAAGTGGGGATTTCCTCTGGACAAGCTGAAAACCCAGAATGATGTTCTGCATTTTGCTGCCGGTCTGGAAGTTGGTGCTGCCAAGGCCTATCTGGGAACAGTACCCGAGTTCAGTAATCCGGAACTGGCCCATGCAGCAGCCAATATTGAAGGGGATGAAGCCATGCATTTTGCGGTGTTGCGCAGTGCCCTTGGAGAATTCCCCGTTCCAGCGGCTTTTATCTCCGCCATGCCCAGTTAACGTTCCATAACTCCATCGCAGCAGCCTGCATCGCTTGCATAGCGATGCAGGCATTTTTTAATGTGCCTTGAAAAACGTCTGAAATTGGCTACTGAGGCCGGTGGAACAGAAAACCGAGTTAAGAGGCCAATATAGATAGCCAAGTGTTAAACAGCATCATTATTCACAGATAAAGTGGTAAGCGCGATTAAGCAGCAGTCTTATGGAAAATTGTGGGGGAATTATCAAGGAATGATAATCGGTAATGGTGAACTATGGTTTGCCGGGATATGTTCCGATCAATCATGTTCAAAATATGTAGTCAAAATTACTTCAATTAACAACGGATAGGTTTTTTGCGTACGTCAGTGTACAATTTTTGCTGCAGAGTGCTAGGGTATGATTGGTTGTGGTCGCCCGGGATTTTGGTATGAGCAGATTGGAGCGGTACAAGACTTTTAGTGAGTTCTACTGTTTATATTTGAGTGAGCATGAGAACACTGTGTCTAGAAGACTGCACTTCACTGGTACGAGTATGGCTCTGGCTCTCATACTTACCGCGATCGGTTCAGGGATATGGTGGTTGTTGCCTGTTGCTCCATTGCAAGGTTACTTGCTAGCCTGGATCGGCCATTTCTTCTTCGAGCACAATAAGCCTGCTACCTTCAGGTACCCTCTGTTCAGTTTCATGGGCGATTGGCGGCTATGGTGGGAAATTGTTACCGGGAAGCGGACGCTGTAGTGCACAGGAGGAGCAACATTCTCCGAATGCCGCTCCTTGCCAGCCCTCTGTCGGGCAAGTACCATCCCATGCAGAAATGGAACGCGTAAGAGCGGGAGCATAAAAATCATGTTTCACGGCAGTATGGTAGCTTTGGTGACGCCCATGCGCGCAGATGGCGCCGTGGACGATAGGGCATTGCGGGATCTAGTGGAGTGGCATATCAGTGAAGGCACGCATGCGCTGGTAGCGGTGGGTACCACCGGCGAGTCTGCCACTCTGGAAATGAAAGAACATGTTACGGTGATTCGTAGCGTCGTTGAGCAGGTCAGGGGGCGGATACCCGTCATTGCCGGAACCGGTGCCAATGCCACCCATGAAGCCATCAGCCTGACCAAAGCGGCCATGGAAGCCAAGGCAGATGCGGCCCTTCTGGTTTCTCCTTACTATAACAAACCGACTCAGGAAGGGCTTTTCCAGCACTATACGGCTATTGCCGAGGCCTGCCACTTCCCTATGATACTTTATAATGTGCCCGGCCGTACGGCGGGGGACATCCTGCCGGAAACTGTGGCCCGCCTGGCCCCGCGCGCCTGCGTGGTGGGTATCAAGGAAGCCAGTGGCAAAGTCGAGCGAGTGGCCGAAATCCTCCATCAGTGTGGTGATCAGGTTGAAGTGTATACCGGAGATGATGCGGCGGCCTTGGCGGCCATGTCTTTGGGGGCCAAGGGTGTGATTTCCGTGACGGCCAATGTGGCCCCGCGCCTGATGGCTGAAATGTGCAATCTGGCGCTGGCAGGGGACTTTGTGGCCGCCAGAGCGGTCAACGCGCAGTTGGTGGGTCTGCATCGTGACTTGTTTGTAGAGTCCAATCCCATCCCGGTGAAATGGGCCTTGCAGGAAATGGGACGAATGGGACCCGCGTTGCGATTGCCCTTGACCCCGTTGTCCGGAATGTATCACGAGCGTCTGCGCAGCAGTTTGCGCGCAGCGCATTGTCTTTGATTTTTTTCGCGCTCTGTCGCGTTTAGTGGGGTTTTGCATGCGCCGTTATGTTGCTCTTGCCGTAGTTACCAGTCTGGGTTTGGGAGGGTGTTCGTATATTCCTTTCCTGCATACCAGTACGGGTCCGAAATATGAAGATTCGCAGGTGATGAAACCCTTAGCCGTTCCGCCGGACCTGCTGGCTCAGGTACCGGCACCGGGGGTGACTATTCCAGGAGGACCCGTGAATCCCGCTGCCGTGTCGGATAGCACCATGGGCGGATATGGGGTTTTCCAGCCGCGTGAAGCGCCCGGCCAAAAGCCCCTAGAAGAAAAACCGCTGGCCGGGGTCAGTTCGCAAATTGTCGGTACTGGTGCAGATCTGAGCCTGACGACGCAGGCTAAACCTGCGCAGATATGGACTGCAGTCAAGGAAACACTGGCAGCCAACAAGACCCCTGTAGAAAAATTTGCACCCGAGCAGGGTGAACTGGTGACTGGCTGGCATAATTTCCGTACCGGTATTGCGGCCTTTTTCGGCAATACCCTGGCGCCTTCACATCGGGAACGCTACGCTTTTCATTTGCAGACCGCCACCGATGGCAACCAGGTTTTGAGTATCCAGCAGGAGCGTTACTGGAATAACCCCCAGGGCAGTTCGGTGGAATGGAAAAAGGTCCCTGCCGATGCCGATCATAATCGCGACTTGCTGCAGGCAGTGCAGAAGCGTCTGAACCAGTCGGTGCTGCTGGCAGAAATGCCCAAAATCAAGGTGACGCGATATCGCGATGATGGAGGTCCTTATCTGGTTCTGAATGCGGTTCCTGCCAAAGCCCAACCCGCTGTTGAGGTGGCCCTGCAGGGCCTGGGTTATCCGGTCCGCAGCGAAGGAATGGGGGATTGGTCGGTGATGATTCATAAAGACGGCAAGAAGACCCAGCAAAAGCAGGGTTTTGTGGGCGGGATTCTGAACCGTACCTGGGATAACATCAAGGCTATCTGGAGCAGCCCGAAAGATCAGGAGCCGGCCTCGGTGCGGGTCCGCCTGCTGGCCATGAAAGACAACTCTGGTAGCGTCCTGGAAACCGGGCAGGGGGTGGGTAAGACTGCACCCAAGTGGTCGGTGGAAGTGCTCAACAAGTTGCAGACGGCCCTGACCCCGCAATCCGGGGGTAATGCATGATTGAGCGTTATACGCGCCCGGAAATGGGTGCTTTATGGACTCAGGACGCTAAATATCAGGCGTGGCTGGATGTCGAGCTGGCCGCCTGCCGCGCGCTGGCTGCGCGTGGCGGGATTCCGGCCGAGGCCCTGGCAGAAATTGAAGCAAAGGCGGCTTTTGACAGTGCCCGCATTGCTGAAATCGAGCTGGAAGTGAAACATGACGTCATTGCATTTTTGACATCTGTGGCAGAATTTGTGGGGCCTTCCAGTCGCTTTATTCACGTGGGACTCACTTCTTCAGATGTAGTGGATACGGGGTTCGGCTTGCAGCTCAAACGCTCCGGTGAACTGCTTCTGAAAGGCATGGATCGGATTCGCGCCGCGCTGGAGCAACTGGCCTGGAAATACAAGGATACGGTCATGATGGGCCGTTCCCACGGCATTCATGCCGAGCCCATTACTTTTGGTCTGAAAGTGGCCGTCTGGTATGCCGAGGCGCAGCGTAATCACCAGCGTCTGCAGCGTGCCATTGCGGCAGTTTCTGCGGGAATGCTGTCCGGAGCAGTGGGTACTTTTGCCAATATTGATCCGGATATTGAAGAAGACGTCTGTCATGATTTGGGCCTTCATCCAGAGCTGGCCAGCACCCAGGTGATCTCCAGAGATCGTCATGCCGAGTTTTTCAGTACCCTCGCCATCATCGCCGGTTCCATCGAGAAAATCGCGGTGGAAATTCGGCATCTGCAGCGTACGGAAGTACTGGAAGCCGAAGAACCGTTTACGGCGGGGCAGAAGGGCAGTTCTGCCATGCCGCACAAGCGCAATCCGATTCTTTCCGAAAATCTTACCGGCTTGGCGCGCCTGCTGCGCGGCTATGCCGGCATGGCGCTGGAAGACATTGCCCTCTGGCATGAGCGGGATATTTCCCATTCCAGCGTGGAGCGGGTTATTGGTCCGGACGCCTGCATTGTCATGGATTTCATGTTCCATCGGGCCAGTGGGTTGCTGGAAAAACTGGTGGTTTATCCTCAGCATATGATGGATAACCTGAATAAAATGCATGGTCTGATTTTCTCTCAACGGGTATTGCTGGCTTTGACGGCCAAGGGCATGTTGCGGGAAAATGCTTACCGTGTCGTCCAGCGCAATGCCATGCAGGTCTGGGAAAATAATGCCGATTTCAAGGCGCTGCTGGCTGCCGATCCAGATGTTTCGCAGTATCTGCAGGAAAAGGATCTGGCGGAACTGTTTGATCTTGCTTACCACACCCGCAACATTGATCGCATCTTCGCGCGGGTCTTCCCGAAAGGACAGCCGCAATGAGTGAACGTCAGGCATTGTACGAAGGCAAGGCCAAAATTGTTTATGCCAGCAGCGTGGAAGATGAGCTGATCCTGCACTTCAAGGATGACACTTCGGCTTTTGATGGAGAAAAAGTCGAGCAGCTTGCCCGCAAGGGCGAGGTCAATAATGCTTTCAATGCTTTTATCATGGAGTACCTGCAATCCGAGGGTGTACCGACCCATTTTATCCGGCGTCTGGATGCACGCGAAAGTCTGGTGCGCCGTCTGGAAATGATTCCGGTGGAATGCGTGGTTCGCAATCGTGCCGCAGGCTCTTTAACGAAGCGCCTGGGTATTGAGGAAGGGCGGATACTGGAGCCCCCGACCCTGGAGTTTTTTCTGAAAAATGATGCCTTGCATGATCCCATGATCAACACCGCACATATTCGCACTTTTGGCTGGGCCAGTGCAGAAGAGGTGGAAGCCATGCGGCGCTGGACCATGCGTGTAAATACCCTGTTGAAAGCTTTATTTGCCAAGGCCAACCTGATTCTGGTGGATTTCAAGCTGGAATTTGGACGTTTTCACGGCGAATTATATCTGGGTGATGAATTCAGCCCCGACGGTTGTCGCTTATGGGATGCCCAAAGTCTGGAAAAAATGGATAAGGATCGCTTCCGGCGTAATCTCGGCGGGGTGGTGGAAGCCTATCTGGAAGTGGCCCAACGTCTGGGTGTGCCCCTTTAAGTTTATTGTCGGTTCCAGGTCTGATTTTTGAGCGAGGAAACACTTCATGCTGCTGCTGCGCGGCTCTGCGGCCCTTTCTGCCTTTCGTCTGCAACATCTGCTGAAACTCCTGCAAGAAGCCGACCTTCCGGTTGCTTATCTGAATGCGCGCTTTGTGCATCTGCTTGAGCTGAGTGAAGCTCTCAACGCCGAACAAACTGGTGTGGTCACTGCTCTGCTGCGCTATGGAACGCCATTTACCGAAGAGTCCCGGGATGAAATTCAGGAGATTTGCGTATTGCCGCGCCTGGGTACCATTTCTCCCTGGTCGAGCAAAGCCAGCGAAATTTTCCGGCATTGCGGGCTTGGCAACGTCCGCAGGGTCGAGCGCGGTGTGTCCTATACGCTGAAGCGTGCCGGATCAGGTACTTTCAGTAAGACAGAAATGGAGCAAATCCGCCGGCAGCTTCATGATCCCATGACCGAATCTGTGCTTTCTGACTGGGATGCAGCCGAGGCTATTTTCAAGCACCCCGAGCCGGCACATTTGCGGCGGGTGGCGCTGCAGGCGGAGGGCGTGACGGCCTTGACTGAAGCCAATCGCAGCATGGGACTGGCGTTGTCTTCTGCTGAGCTGGATTACCTGAAGGATTATTTTTCAGATCTGGGCAGAGACCCCAGTGATGCCGAACTGATGATGTTTGCCCAGGCGAATTCCGAGCATTGTCGCCATAAGGTATTTAACGCCCACTACCATCTGGATGGCGAAAATCAGTCCCAGAGTCTGTTTGGCATGATCCGTGAAACCCATCGCCTGACTCCGCAAGGCACTTTATCTGCCTACAAGGACAATGCAGCAGTCATGGCGAGTATCATGACCAGTCAGCCCTTTGCCGTGGCCGCAGATGGTCAATATCGGCTAACGCAAGAAAACACCGCCATTTTGATGAAGGTGGAAACCCACAATCATCCAACGGCCATTTCTCCCTTCCCGGGCGCGGCCACGGGCAGTGGTGGGGAAATTCGGGATGAAGGGGCCACGGGGCGGGGTGGCAAACCCAAGGCGGGTCTGACCGGGTTCTCGGTATCTCATCTCCGTATTCCGGGTTATATCCAGTCCTGGGAACAGTCTTTTTATGGCAAGCCTGTGCGTATTCGTTCCGCCCTGGAAATCATGCGCGATGGACCGCTGGGTGCGGCTGCTTTCAACAATGAATTTGGACGTCCGGCCATTGCCGGCTACTTCCGGGTTTTTGAGTGTGATCACAATGGGGTGCATCGCGGTTACCACAAGCCCATCATGCTGGCCGGAGGGCTGGGGCAAATCCGCCCGCAGATGGTGGAAAAGCAGCCTTTGCCGATAGGCGCGAAAGTCCTGGTGATTGGTGGCCCGGCCATGCTCATCGGTCTGGGTGGTGGCGCAGCTTCCAGTGTGGCCAGCGGATCGGGCGATGAACAACTGGATTTTGCCTCGGTGCAACGGGGTAATCCCGAAATGCAACGGCGGGCCCAGGAAGTGATTGAACGCTGCGTGGCTCTGGGCCGAGATTCCCCCATCCTCTCCATTCATGATGTGGGCGCTGGGGGATTATCCAACGCGGTTCCCGAGTTGTTACATGATGGGGGGCGGGGCGGGCGCCTGCAGTTGCGCATGGTACCTAATGAAGAACCCGCCATGTCGCCCATGCAAATCTGGAGTAATGAAGCGCAGGAGCGCTATGTGTTGGCGGTTACTCCGGAGGATTTGCCGCGCTTCGAGGCCATTTGCCAGCGTGAGCGTTGCCCCTACGCCGTACTGGGCGAGGCTGTGGATGAAGATATTCTTCTGGTCGAAGATGCGCTCCTGCAGAATACGCCTGTAGATATGGCGCTCAGTGCGTTACTGGGTTGTCCGCCGCGCATGGACAGAGATAGTCGGCATCAGATGGTTCAGACCCAATCTCTGGACCTGTCTGGAGCCGTTCTGCGCGATGCTGCCTACGCGGTGCTCCGTCATCCCTCAGTAGCCAGTAAGGAGTTCCTGATTACCATTGGCGACCGGAGCGTGGGCGGCCTGATTCACCGCGATCAGATGGTCGGTCCCTGGCAGGTGCCGGTTGCTGACTGTGGGGTGACCGCAGCGGATTTCTGGAATACCCATGGTGAGGCGATGGCCATTGGCGAAAGGGCGCCAGTGGCGGTTCTGAACCCCGTAGCCAGTGCGCGCCTGGCCATTGCTGAAGCACTGACCAATCTTTGGGCGGCAGATGTGCGGGCACTGGA
>NZ_JBYCKP010000113.1:0-3517 GCF_057473445.1 Acidithiobacillus sp. TH-A36
TTTATGCTGCTCAAAACCACCCGTCGATGGTTAGACCTGGAACCAAAAGTCCGCTTTGCATTCATCAAAGAGAACGTTAACCCCATCCTCGAAGCCCATCCGACCGTCAGCATGCGTTTTTTCGACACAGAATCCTACACCGCGCGCATCAGCGATATCGTGGTGTGGGAAACCTCTGATCTTATTGCCTATCAGGGCGTCATAAAGGGATTGCGCGACACCATTTTCTGGGACCACTATTTTGAGGTGCTGGAGATTATTCCCGCAGTGGAAGATGGCTATGCCGCCTATTATGCGATGAATCCGCTGACTGGCAGTGTGCAAGCGGGATAGATAACTACCGTGGAGCTGATGTGGCGACGCGCACCAGCCATTTCCGCAGTACCGATTCCTCCTCTCGGGAAAGCCCATCGGCTAGGTGGCACTCAATACCCTGCACGCGCTCACGGCAGGTCGCCAATAACGACTTGCCTGTCTCGCTGAGATCAATCTGCTGGATACGACCATGGTAATGATGCGGATGGCGCACGATGGCTCCGGCGCGTTCCAGATTGGCGACAATGGTGCTGACTGTTTGCGGGGTGAGGAGAGCCAGTCGAGCCAGATCGGCATTGGAAATGCCGGGATAGGCGGCCAGCATGGTCAGTACGGAAAATTGCGGAGGTGTTACATGCAGGTCGGCAAGCGCCAATTCTATCTGGTGCCGGTAAGCGCCCGCAGCCTGTCGTAGCAGGTAGCCTAAATAACCTTTTTCTCCACGTTTGCCTTCTCCTGCTTGAGGGATGGGTGGTTTTAAAGCCGTACTGCGCATATTGTAAGAACCCTGATATATTGTTAGGGTTCTGATATTATCAAGCCCCCACAGGAGGAACAAGTCATGTCCATGGAGCATTCCCGCATTGAGTATTCCGTATTCACCAAAATGGCACCTTCAGTGTACGCCGGGCTTTTGGCAATAGGTTCCGCCGTTAAGGATTCCGGTCTTGAACAAAAACTGGCAGAACTGATCAGGGTGCGCGTGTCCCAAATCAATGGCTGTGCATTTTGTATCCAGTATCACCTGAACATCGCCCGCCAAATTGGCGTGGAAGCGGTCAAGTTGGATCTGCTGGCTGGTTGGAAAGATGCTGGCATTTTTTCTGCACGGGAGCAGGCCGCATTGGCTTGGGCGGAATGCCTGACGGCGCTGACGACCCAGGGGGCACCCGATTCCGTCTATGAAGCACTGCAGGCTCAGTTCACGGAAAAAGAAGTGGCGTATCTTACGGTGGCCATTGGCGCCATCAATTACTGGAATCGACTGGGTGTCGGCCTGCGTTTTTCACCGCCACCTGCCATCACGGGAGGGCATATATAATGACGGTGAAAACAACCCACGCGAACAGCGAGCATATTTCTGCTGTCGATCTGCGTTATGTCAGCCACGAAAGCGAAGTCCGCAATTGCTATCCACTCATGCAGCAACTGCGACCACACCTGGCTTCTGAACAGGAATTCCTGCTGCGCTGGCAGGATCAGAGCATCCAGGGTTACCGCCTGCTCGCCCTGTGGAATGCCACCCAACCTGTAGGCCTGGCCGGATTTCGTGTGCAAGATAATCTGGTGCATGGCCGCTTTGTTTATGTAGATGATCTGGTCATTGACGCGTCCTGCCGCAGTCGTGGTTACGGTAAGATTCTGGTAGATGAATTAAAAGCAGAGGGCAAACTACTGGGCTGTTCCAGTCTGTTATTGGACGCAGCCATGAGTAATTCACTCGGACACCGTTTTTATTACCGCCAAGGATTGCTGGTTACGGCATTGCGTTTCAGCATGGCGTTGTCCTGAGCGAAAAGATTTCATGGGTGACTTACTAAGAACAGCATCAAAGTTCTGGAGAAGGGCGAATTCCTTAATTACGGTGTGAGTCTGCAGACTCCTTCAACCAATTGATTGAACCCATGCAGGGCTTCCTCCGGTTCTTCCCACGCGGCGCGAATGATGGCGCCGTCCATTGCCATGGCAATGGCACGTGCAATGTCTGCTTTGTCATTACTATCGGGTAATAAATTTTCAATGAGTTTGCACAGCTCGGCTTTGTGCTGCAGGGTTTTTTGCGCAACCAAAGGCATGGAATTACCCATTTCTCCGAGTGTATTGATAAATGCACAACCTCTAAAAGCGGGATCGGCAAACCACTCCTGCAAAGCTCGGGTAATAGACGGAAGATTATGACCGTATCGTTGAAGGGCATCCTGAAACCAGTCCATCCAAAGGTGGTGGCGATAATCCAGAAAAGCCAGGATCAGATCGTTTTTGCTCGGGAAATGCCGATAAAAAGTCACCTTGGTGACTCCTGCTTCGGAAATGATGCGATCAACACCCGTGCTACGGATGCCCTCGCGATAAAAAAGCGTGTGCGCCGTGCGCAGAATGCGTTCACGTGCAGCAGATGGCTTCTCCAGATTCGAGGATGAAGAATGGATTGGTGCATTCATCGCATGATGGTAGACAGGTCTTTCTACATTGTCTAGAATAATCAGAGTAGACAGATCGTTCTACTTTGTTGATCCTTACATGCAGGAGGGTTTGCGTCATGCCAGAACCAACTCTGATTCCTCCCTTTACGGAAGAATCAGCGGTCTTAAAAGTGAGAATGGCTGAGGATCTATGGAACACGCGGGATCCCGATTTGGTCGTAAAGGCCTATACCCCAGATACAGTCTGGCGTAATCGAACAGAATTTCCAGCAGGACGTGAGGCTATCCGGTCTTTTCTGGTGCGTAAGTGGGCGAAGGAGTTAGATTACCGACTGATTAAGGAGCTCTGGGGATTCCGCAATCACCGTATGGCTGTGCGTTTCGCCTATGAATGGCATGATGATTCCGGCCATTGGTACCGCAGTTACGGCAATGAACTGTGGGAGTTCAACAGCCAGGGCTTGATGCAGCGTCGCTTTGCAAGCATCAATGATCTCCCCATACAGGAAAAAGAGCGCCTCTATCACTGGCCGCTGGGACGAAGGCCCGATGACCACCCAAGCCTGAGTGAACTCGGTTTGTAGGCATGAGCACTGGCATCCCGTTCCATAACTTATGACCATCGTCCTCTACTATTCCCCCGAGGCCTGTTCCTTTGCGCCGCATGTCGTATTGCGCGAGATTGGAGAGGTTTTTGAACTTCGTAGGGTCTCGACGGCTGACCGCGATAATGATTCACCAGAATATTTAGCCGTTAATCCTAAAGGCCGCATCCCTGCCCTCATCATCAACAACTTCATACTTACCGAAAATCCGGCAATTCTTGCTTACCTGGGACGCAAGTATCCCGAGGCCATGCTTTACCCTTCAACGGGTAAAGAAGACGAAGCGCGATGTCTCGAACTTCTGGCGTGGTCATCCAATACCGTTCACGTCACATTTGCCCAGATTCTTCGACCCGAAAGGTTCGTGTTGGGTGCCACAGACTTCCCTGCGGTTCAATCCAGCGGACATGCGAACTTTCAACGCTGCCTCACGATTATTGAATCACATCTTGG
>NZ_JBYCKP010000114.1:0-2473 GCF_057473445.1 Acidithiobacillus sp. TH-A36
TTCCCGTGGGCTTTCTGGAACCTTCCAGTACCGGCAAAGCTGCCGCGATTCTGGAGGCGAAAAACCCACTGAAGGCCCTATGGGAAAATGAAAAAGGATTTACGGAAAAAGGTCATGATGGTGCCATCCGGGAAATTCTGCCCAGTACGGCAACTGAAAAAGCACTGAAAAACAACCTGAGCATACTCGAAGCCACCGGCCAGAAAACTGTCCCTACCATGCTTTACATGGATAGCCACAATCAGCCACAAATTGTCTGGCAGGTTCTGGATGCTAAAAATCTCGCCCAGACCCTAAAGGGACTTCACTAGCCCAATCTGGAGCCGATTCCGGGCCGGGAAGCTTTGCCGCGACTTTGGCCCGGCATCGGCTCCAGCCTCCCGCAAAAAAATAATCCGAAAATATTGACATTGCCAACAGTCTCTATAATATTAAGAATCATTATCGTTAACATTCTAATAACGGAGCGTATCTGCAATGTCTCGCCTGACTTTTTCCGTGGCGACTGCACTTTGTGCGGCGTCTTTTCTGGGCTGTCCTGCAATCGGTTGCGCTGATGCTGCTGACAGCAACCCGGAATCCTCCATACCCAACACCCCCGGACTTTCTGCCAAGTACTTACCTGCTTATACCCACATCGGCAACGGGCTATCCTGGGCAGGACATCTGGACAGCGAGATTTTTTCCAATTTTTCGGGAGGAATCAAGCAGGGCAGTGAAGGCAATATTGTCGGACAAATCGGGGCTGAATATGACACCGACAAAGCCGGGCTCTGGAAGGGAGGCAAATTCACCCTCTCCCTGATGGGCATTTACAGTAGTGGCATTCAGCAAAACTATAGTGGTGACATTCAGACTGCCAGTAATATCTGGGCGCCCAATGCCGTCCGTTTTTACGATGCCGCCTATCGGCAACGCTGGAATGACTGGCTCAACACCCGGGTCGGTTATATGGACGTCAACTATTATTTTGATGTTGCCGCCAATGCCCTGCAATTGATCAACAGCTCTTTTGGCATGTCGCCCACCATCACGGTCAATGTTCCTGGTACTGCTACCTATCCCTATTCTGGTCTCGGCCTGCTGGTCAGCACACACACGCAAAATGTGAGTAACAAATTAGCGATTTTTCAGGGTGACCCACAGCATCAGACCTCTGCTTTTGAACGAGGCTACATGGCTCTGTGGGAAGGCGCTCTGCACTGGGGTCACAAAGCCGACGAAGATATGGAGGACAATACCGATGAATATGGCCAATATGAAATAAAAATCGGTGCCTGGCGCTACCAGCAGGCCAACCCCGAACTTTATGGCTTATCACCCAGCACGGCCGGTGCCTATGGCATCGTCGAAGGAAACTGGACACTGCCGGATGAACGTCAGCTTGGCGCATTCCTGCAGGCCGGGGCAGCGCCGCAAAACTTCAATCCCGTCCCCTGGTACCTGGGCGTGGGCTTGCGGCTCGGGCATCCCTTAGCAGACCGCCCGGACGACAGCATTTCCATTGGTATGGCCAGAGCCTGGCTACGCCCTGAGGCCGTCGCTGCGGGGCTGGATGTGGAACCAGCCAGCATCCATCCCGCTGAAACCAGCTATGAACTCACTTATCTGGCAAAAGTAACAGAGCACATCAATATTCAGCCGGATTTGCAATACATCCAGCATCCTTCCGGTTATTACCCGGATGCTCTGGTCGGTATTTTGCGTCTGCACCTCGAATTTTTTTGAATATTGAATCAGGAAGCCTATTCATCCATGAACATGCACAATCTCACTCCTGAAAACCCTTCACGCAGTCTGGATCAGTTACCCGGCGCTGCCTCCGCGCGCATTGACCGAATTGCTGGTGATCGGACTATGCAGCAACGTCTGCAGATGCTGGGTATTCGTCCGGGAGTCGCACTACAAATTGTCCACGGCCCCAACAAACGTGGGGTAGTCATTCAAATCAACGGGGCGCGTTTTGCCATCGGCAACAGCATGGTTCAGAAAATATGGGTTACGGAGCTATCCGCATGAGTGCTTGTCATGAAAGTCAGGGAAAAGCAGCCCCAGTCCTGTCCGAACACAGCATTGTTCTTGCGGGTAATCCCAACTGTGGCAAGACCACGGTGTTCAACCTGCTCACCGGTGCCCACCAGCAGGTCGGCAACTGGCCGGGAGTCACGGTAGAAAAACGCAGCGGCAGCCTGCAGCTTGCCAAGAAGAAAGTTTCGGTTATCGATCTTCCCGGCGTTTACAGCCTGATGGGTGGCGGCGGAGAGGATCAACGGGTCGCTCGGGATTTTCTGCTGGATACCCCGGTAAACCTGATTGTCAACATTGTTGATGCTTCCAATCTGGAACGCCATCTCGCCTTGACCGCCGAATTGCTGGAAACCGGCCACCCCATGCTGCTCATCATGAACATGACGGACGAGGCAGAAGCCAGAGGCTGGAAGTTACGTTGTGCCGAGCTGGAAAATGCTTTGGG
>NZ_JBYCKP010000115.1:0-15570 GCF_057473445.1 Acidithiobacillus sp. TH-A36
TGGTTATGGGTGTAGAGACAGTGATGGTGCAGGGGTTGCGGCGCAGTGAAGCGGCCGACCTGGATACCCGCATTCGCCGGGCAAAAGCCGCTTTGGGAAAGCGTGCGGTTATTCTCGGGCACCATTACCAGCGCGAAGAAGTCTATCGTCATGCCGATTTCCATGGGGATTCCCTGCAGCTATCCCGGGCGGCAGCCGGGCAGGAAGCGGAATTCATTGTTTTTTGCGGTGTGCACTTCATGGCCGAAGTGGCGGATATTCTCAGCCGTCCTGATCAGGCCAGCATTCTGCCCGACCTGAACGCCGGTTGTTCCATGGCCGACATGGCTGATATTCCGCAGGTCCAACGCGCCTGGGACGAACTCGCGACGGTGCTGGACGTGGAGACGGAAATCACTCCGGTCACCTATGTGAACTCATCAGCTGCCATCAAGGCCTTTTGCGGGGTGCATGGTGGTACGGTCTGTACGTCTTCCAATGCCCGCAAGGTGCTCGAATGGTCTTTTCAGCAACGGCCCAAGGCCTTGTTTTTCCCGGATCAGCATCTCGGCCGCTGGACCGGGCACCAGTTGAATATCCCCTTGCGGGATATGCCGGTTTGGGATCCGGCGCTACCCCTGGGCGGCTTGACGCCCGAGGAAATTCGCCGTGCCCGGATTCTGCTCTGGAAGGGGCATTGCTCCGTGCACCAGATGTTCCAGCCTGCGCATATTGAGCGCTGGCGCCGGGAACACCCCCGGGGACAGGTCATCGCCCATCCCGAGTCAGCCTTTGAAGTCTGTCAGATGTCCGATGCAGTCGGGTCTACGGATTTTATTTTGCGTACGGTCAAAGCTTCTCCCGCTGGCAGTGAATGGCTGGTAGGCACCGAAATCAATCTGGTGACCCGTCTGGCTGATGAAGTACGGGCGGAAGGGAAAAGTGTGGAATTCATGTCGCCCATGGTGTGCATGTGTTCCACCATGTTCCGCATTGATCCCGAGCAGCTGGCTATCTCCTTGGAAAATCTTCTGGAAGGGCAGGTGCGCAACCGGATTCAGGTCGAGCCGGAAACGGCGGACCAGGCGCGTCTGGCCCTGGAACGCATGCTGACGGTGTCCTGACGGCCGCCATGTCCTCTGTTGCTGCGCAGCCGGCTGATGTGATGGGCGAATGGTCGCTGACCCAACGCAATCTGCATCGTCTGCTGACTGCCTATGTGCGCTTTTATCAGGGCGCGCATTGGGAGCACAGTACCGTACCGGCCGAGGGCGCGGCGATTCTGGTGTGTAATCATGTGTCGGTGCTGGATCCCCTGCTGCTGGTCGCCAGCAACCAGCGCGTGGTGTCCTTTCTGGTGGCCCGGGAATACTACGACAATCCATTGATGCGCCAGTTGCTGGAGCAAACCTACAGCATTCCGGTGCGTCGGGATCGTCGCGATGTGCGGGCGCTGTTGCAGGCCCGCCATGTTCTTGAAGAGGGTCGGGTGCTCGGCATTTTTCCCGAAGGCGGCATCAATCGCTCGGAAACCCGGAAAGGGGTTGCCTGGCTGGTGCGCGAAAGTGCCGCGCCGGTGGTGCCGGCTCATGTCGGCGGCGCCCGGCAGGCCGCTTCTGACTTGCAGACCTGGCTGCGGCGCCAGCATCCCCTGTTACGCTATGGGGTGCCCCTGCATTTTCATCGTGATGCTGACGCCGCCGAAGTCATGGGGGCGACCATGAGTGCCATTGCCACACTCGCATGACGGCATCCTTGCCTTTGCGTTATCATGGCCGATATTTCACCAGAATAAGTCAGTTATGTAAGCAAGGAGTGGGTTATGTCCGGGCATAGTAAATGGTCCACCATCAAATTCAAGAAGGCACTGAAAGACGCCAAGCGGGGTAAAATATTTACCCGTCTGATTCGTGAAATTACCGTTGCGGCGCGCGCCGGGGGCGGAGATCCGGGCAGTAATTCCCGACTGCGCCTGGCTCTGGACAAGGCCTATGGGGCCAACATGACCAAAGACACCATTGAGCGCGCCGTCAAACGCGGTACGGGCGAGCTGGAAGGCGTGGATTACGAGGAAGTGACCTACGAGGGTTACGGCCCTGCGGGTGTGGCCATTCTGATTGAGACCATGACCGACAACAAGGTCCGTACCGTTGCGGAAATCCGCCATATATTCTCCAAACGCGGCGGTAATATGGGAACCGCCGGTTCCGTTGCCTATCAGTTCAAAAAGCTGGGACTAATTGTTTTTCCCGGTGATGCTGATGAAGACAAAATTCTCGAAGCGGCGCTGGAAGCAGGGGCCGAAGACGTGGTCAATGAAGGCGAGCGCATCGTCGTCTATACGGCGGCCACGGACTTGCATAGTGTGGCCCTGGCACTGGAAGCCGCCGGTTTGCAGCCGGAAGAAAGTGAATTGACCATGATTCCGGAAAACACGATTGAGGTGAGTGGAGAAGAGGCAGAAAAACTGCTGCGTCTCATCGACTTTCTGGAAGAAAATGATGACGTGCAAAATGTGTACGCCAACTATGAAATCAGCGATGAGGAAATGGCCCGCCTGGAAGCAGCATCCTGAATTTTCCAGTCCAATCGGAAACGGCCTTGCGCATCATCGGTATTGATCCAGGCTCTCTGCGCACCGGCTATGGCATCATCGAGTCGGATGCGCGTGGCGAGTTGCGGCATGTGGCTCATGGCTGCCTGAATGTGGCTGGCCGGCCGTTTCTGGAGCGCATCGGTGCCATCTACCGGGATCTGGCGCAGGTGTTGACCGAGCATCGACCCGATACGGCAGCCATTGAGCAGGTTTTCATGGCCCGCAATGCGGATTCTGCCCTGAAACTGGGCCAGGCCCGGGGTGCGGCTCTGGTGGCACTGCTGGAAGCGGGGCTGCCGGTAGAAGAATACACCGCCCTGCAAATCAAAAAAGCGTCGGTGGGAGCTGGACATGCAGACAAGGCGCAAGTTCAGAGCATGGTGCGCTGGCTGCTTCATCTGGATAAAAATCCTCAGGCCGATGCGGCTGACGCCCTGGCCTGTGCCATTTGTCATGCCCATCATGCCCGGACTCAACAGCGTTGGCAGGCGGCTGGCCATGTCTGATTTTTTGGAAAGAGGACGCCCATGATTACCTCATTGCGCGGGATCATTCTGCAGAAGCGTCCACCCTGGCTCTGGCTGGAGGTCCAGGGGGTGGGTTATGAGCTGGAAATGCCCCTGTCCAGCTTCTACCAGATGGCAGACGCGGGCGAAACCCTGTTGGTGCATACCCATCTGACCATTCGCGAAGATGCCCATCTGCTCTATGGATTTATGAGCGTGGCTGAGCGCGATACTTTTCGTCTGTTGATTCGCGTTAACGGTATTGGTGGCAAAGTGGCACTGGCCTGCCTCTCGGGTCTGCCGGCAGAAAAGCTCGGTCAAGCGGTGGCGGAAGGCAATGTGGCACAGCTGACGGCCATTCCCGGTATTGGTCCGAAAACCGCAGAAAGACTGGTGGTCGAGCTGCGCGATAAAATGGGTGGAATCAGCACGTTGCCTACCAGCAAAGCCGTGTCGGGTGATCCGCGCCAGGAAGCTGTTGCAGCACTCCTGACATTAGGGTATAAGCCTGCACAGGCCAGTCAGACGATTGGTAACCTGGGCGATGGATTGAGTCTTGAAGACCTGATCCGTCAGGCTTTGCAACAACTTTCACGCCATTGATTTTATGGAACCCGCCAGCATCGCGATGGTCACAACCCCATGATGGACAGAGGCCCTCTCAATCCCCAGGAAATCCACTGCGACGCAGTGGATCGTGCCCTGCGCCCGCGTTTGCTGGCGGATTATATTGGTCAGGCGCGACTCCGCGAATCCCTCAGTCTTTATATTGATGCGGCCAAGGGCCGTGCTGAAGCCCTGGACCATGTCCTGCTCTTCGGCCCCCCCGGCCTTGGAAAAACCACCCTCGCGCACATTATTGCCCAGGAAATGGGTGCGGGCCTGAAAGTCACCTCGGGACCGGTTCTCGATAAGCCGGGAGATCTGGCCGCCATTTTGACCAATCTGCAACCCCATGATGTATTATTTGTCGATGAAATTCATCGACTCAGCCCAGTGGTCGAAGAAATTCTCTATCCGGCGCTGGAAGATTACGAGCTGGATATTTTGATTGGTGAGGGCCCTGCCGCCCGTTCCATTAAAATCAGCCTGCCGCCCTTCACCCTGATCGGGGCCACCACCCGGGCGGGCTTGCTCACCTCGCCATTACGTGACCGATTTGGCATCAGTTTTCATCTGGAATTTTACAGTGATGCAGAATTGACCCAGATTGTGACCCGTTCGGCCAATATTCTGGGGACTACCCAGGATTTACGGGGTGCCCAGGAAATTGCCCGGCGTGCCCGGGGAACCCCGCGCATTGCCAACCGCCTGCTGCGGCGGGTGCGGGATTTTGCCCAGGTACGGGGCAACGGGGAAATTGATCAAGGCACTGCAGAGGCTGCGCTGACCTTGATGGAAGTCGACCAGCATGGTTTTGACGGTCAGGATCGTAAGCTGCTGCAAGCCGTCATCGGGCGTTTTGCCGGGGGTCCGGTGGGGGTGGAAAGTCTGGCCGCAGCCATTGGTGAAGAGCGCGGAACCATCGAAGATGTGCTGGAACCTTTCCTGATTCAGCGTGGTTACCTGATCCGTACGCCGCGTGGACGCTGCGCTACCGAGCTGAGTTATCTGGCGTTGGGTTTACCGCAACCCAAGGCTGGCGGGGGGCTTTTCGATGCACTCTGATACGGATGACAGCGTGTTTCAGGTCCGCGTTTATTATGAAGATACGGATCATGGCGGGGTGGTGTATCATGCCAACTACTTACGCTTCATGGAGCGCGCCCGTACCGAAATGCTGCGCGAAAAAGGATATGAACTGGATGAACTGGAACGCGATCCCGGCATTCTTTTTGTGGTGCGGCGGGCGCATCTGGATTTCCGTGCCCCGGCTCGTTTTAATGACCTGCTTCAGATAAAATCGGCCATCATTCACAAGACCCCGGTTCGTATGAATTTTCAACAACATATTTCGGTGAAAGAAAAGCACTTGTGCAGTGGCGAGGTGGAAGTGGTCTGCCTGGAAGCCGAGACTTTTCGTCCCCACGTCATTCCTGCAGAACTTCTGCAGGCCTTTCCCCTCAGTGTTCACCCGTGAGATTTTATGGATCCCCAAACTGTCACCCATCCCGCAGCTTCTCTTTCCGTAGCCCATCTGGTTCTGAATGCCAGCCCTGTTGTCCAGATCATACTGGTACTTTTGGTCATCGCCTCCATTGCTTCCTGGACTATCATTTTTGAAAAATGGGCGGTATTTGCTGGTGCTTTCAAGGCCCTGACCCGTTTCGAGAAACGCTTCTGGAGCGGCGGTGAAATGAGCCAGATTTATCAGCATGTTTCCGGCAACACCAATCTGGAAACCGGAGCCGGCAGTATTTTCTGTGCGGGTTATGAAGAATTTCAGCGGCAGCGCGGCAAAATTCGTCCCAGTGATGCCCTCGATGCCGCCCGCCGCGCCATGCGTGTGGCCCAAATGCGCGAGGTGGGCCGTCTGGAAAATCGTCTGGCTTTTCTGGCCTCGGTGTCTTCTGTCAGCCCCTTCGTTGGTTTGTTGGGCACCGTCTGGGGCATCATGACCGCTTTCATGCATATTGGTGTCGCAGGGCAGGCCACCCTGGCGACCGTCGCCCCCCCGGTTGCCGAAGCCCTCATTGCTACGGCGGCTGGTCTTTTTGCGGCCATTCCGGCAACGGCTGCCTACAACCGCTACATTCACAAACTGGACAAGCTGGATGCCCAGTATGAGGTGTTCATGGATGAGTTCACCAACATCCTGCATCGTCAGGTACCCGAGACCAAGCCATGAAAAGAAGGCGTTTGATGGCGGAAATGAACGTCGTTCCCTATATCGACGTGACCTTGGTGCTGTTGGTGATTTTTATGCTCTCGGCGCCACTCCTGACCCAGGGTGTGAATGTGAATCTGCCTAAGGGTGTCACTAAACCCGTCTCCGACAAAACCCCGCCGGTGCTGATTTCCGTAACGCGGCAAGGGACCATTTCCGTGCAGTTCAAAGGCAGTCACAGTTCGGTAGCGCTGGATGATCTGGCTACGGATGTGCGCCATATTGCCGCTTCCAGTCACGGTCAGGTGCAGGTACTGGTAGGTGGTGATGCCCATGTGGATTATGGCAAGGTCATGGCCGTGATGGCACGGCTGCAGGAAGCCGGTATTTCCCATGTCGGCCTGCTGACCCGCCCGGAGGGCCATTGAAAGAGCGTCAGTCTTTTTGGCCTTTGCTGCTGGCCATTATTCTCAATGCGGCCATACTGTTTGCCCTGTTCTGGACTTTTCATGTGCAGATGCCACCGAGTAGTGGCAACAAACCCATGCAGGCCCAGCTGAGCAGCAGTATGCCTGCGGCCGCTATGCCCGCACCTGCCCCGGTTCCGCAACCGGCGCCCACCCCTCAGCCGGCACCCAAACCAGTGCCTAAACCAGTTCCTGTTCCTAAGCCAACTCCCAAGCCTGTTCCCAAGCCGGCACCCAAACCGGTGACGCCGCCCCCGCCTACTGCAGCGCAAATTGCCGCTGAACAAGCGGTAAAGGCTGAAAAAGCGGCCAGACAGAAGGCGGCACAAATTACGGCGGCACGCGCGGAGCAGGAAAAGCATGCCGAAGAGCTGGCCGCACGGCAAAAAGCCGCTCAAGAAGCCAAGGCTGCGGCCGAAAAAGCCGCTCAGGAAAAGTCTGCTCAGGAGAAAGCCGCGCAGCAGGCTGCGGCTAAAGCTGCCGAGGAAAAAGCGGCGGCGGCCCGCGCTGCAGAACTCAAAAAACAACTGGCGGCCCAGGCGGCCCAAGCAGCGGCTGCCGCACGCGCCAAAGCCTTGCAGCAGCGCATGGCCGAAGCAAAAGCCAAGTTGCAGGCTGAAGCCAACATGGCTGCTGCCCGCGCCCAGCAGGCCTCGGAAAATCAGCGGATGATAGGTATGCTGATAAACACCATAAAAACCCAGGTGTCGGAGCGTTGGGTTCCGGTGTCTTCTTCGGCTCTTGCTTGTGAAATACAGATACGCCTTGGACCCCAGGGACAACTGCTAGGCACCCCTGTCGTTATTAGATCCAGTGGCGATGCCCACTTCGATCATTTGGTGATTGCTGCTGTGGAAGCAGCTGCGCCTTTTGTTCCCCCGATCGGTTTGCCTTATTCAGCCTTTAATACACCTATTAACCTCAAAATGAACGCGGAGGATCTCAATCATGGCTAAACGCTTCTGGGCTTTGGCCCTGTTTCTGCTGGCTTCAGCATTTGTGTTGCCCGCCCAGGCCGCACTCACCGTAGAAATCACCAAAAGTGTGGCTTCGGCCCTGCCCATTGCCATACCTTCTTTTGGTCCGGGCGTGGCGGGACAGCCTTCAGTAGCCGATGTGGTGCGCAATGATTTGCGCCACAGTGGTTTGTTTCGGGTGATTGAGCCAGCGGGTTATCCCAGTGATCCCCGCGCCCCGGGAGCCGTCAAAGCTTCCGAATGGACTGCCGTGGGCGCTACCGGCCTTGCGGTGGGTTCAGTGCAGCCCCTGAATGGTGGTTATGCGGTCAGTGTCTATGTGTACAATGTCAGCACCGGGCAGGAGTTGACGGCGCGGCGTTTCACCTGTTCGGCCGCTGAATTGCATATGACTGCGCATCATGTCGCCGATGTCATTTATCAGGCTTTCACCGGAAAACCCGGTCCCTTTGCCAGCCGTATTGCCTATGTGCGGCAGACCGGTAATACCTATGAATTGCTGGTGGCTGAATCAGATGGCTGGAATCCGCATCCCATTGTTCGGGGCATCATGCCGGTATTTTCGCCGGTCTGGTCACCCAACAATCACCGTCTGGCTTATGTCACCTACGCCAATGCCCGCGCCATCATTTACGTGCAGGATCTGGCGACGGGAAAACGCCAATCCATCGCGCCGGGTGGTGAAATTGTCAGCGCTCCGGCTTTTTCACCCAATGGTCAGGAAATTGCCTACGCGCGTTCCTCGGGCGGACATACCGAGCTGTATGTGGCCAATCTGCAGACCGGGCAGCGGCGTCAACTGACCAGTGATGATGCCATCAACACCTCTCCCACCTGGTCACCCAATGGCAGTCAGATTGTGTTTGTTTCGGATCGCGCGGGTGGGCCGCAGATTTATGCCATGAATGCCAATGGGGGCAACATTCATCGCCTGACTTACAGCGGTGGCTATAATGCCGGACCCGAATATTCACCCACGGGAAATGCCATCGCCTTTATTCATCGCACGGATGGTGTTTATGCCTTGGCCGTGATGGATCCCAACGGCAGCGACCTGCGGGTGCTGGATGCCCAGGGCAACTGCGATCATCCGAGTTTCGCGGGTAATGGTCAGATGATTTTGTATGGCACCCATCGGGGTGGCCGCAAGGTTTTGGCAGAAGTCAGTCTGGATGGTAAAACCATGGCCATATTGCACAGTGACGTCGGTCAGGACAGCCAGCCCGCCTGGTCTCGGTAGACGAAACCGGCACTCTGTGTCAGAGCCGTGACTTGGCTAAGGAGCCGTCCAATGGACGAAATGAGCGTATTTATTTCGGGACTACGCCAGCCACAGTACGGCCCGTCTTATTGATAAGGCGTAGGATCAGCAATTCCGGCGCTCAGGAATCCGGCGTGGCGCAGGCGGCAACTGTCGCAGCGGCCGCAGGATCGGCCCTGGTCATCGAGCTGATAACAGGAGCGGGTCAAACCGTAATCGACGCCTAATTGGGTTCCCAACTGGATGATTTCGCTTTTGTCGAGATACTGGAGAGGCGCGTGAATACGCGGTCCTCTGGATTCGTCGCCGAGGCGGGTAGCTACCTGGGCCAGTTTCTCAAAGGCGCTGATGAATTCCGGACGGCAGTCAGGATAACCGCTGTAATCCTGGCTGTTGACCCCGATGAAAATATCCTGTGCCCCCGTTACTTCAGCCAGGGCCAGGGCAAAAGATAAAAATATGGTGTTCCGCGCCGGGACATAGGTAATGGGAATGCCGGGAGCGATACCACTTTCGGGTACCGCAAGCTGGGCATCCGTCAGGGCCGAACCGCCAAACGCGGCCAGATCAATATGCACGGTGCGATGACTGGCCACCCCCATAGCCTGTGCCACCAGTCCGGCGTAATGCAGTTCCTGCTTGTGGCGTTGGCCATAATCAAAGGACATGGCATGAATGGCATAACCATCGCGACGCATCAGCGCCATGACCGTGGCGGAGTCGAGGCCGCCGGAAAGCAGCACAATGGCAGGTTTTGTTTCAATCATGTCTGGCACCATTCAGCGTCCCGGGACATCGCCCCAAATGAGTTTGTGCAGTTGAATCTGGAGGCGCACCGGAAGCTGGTCGGTGAGTATCCAGTCGGCCAGGTCACGGAGCGGCATTTCTCCCTGGGAAGGGGAAAACAAAACCTCGCAGATCTGGCTCAGGTCTTCCCGCGCCAGAACTTCCTTGGCCCAGTCATAATCCCGGCGACTGCAAATGACAAACTTGATTTGATCCTGGGCATTCAGCCGGACTAAGTTTTCCCAAAGGTTACGGTCTGACTCGCCAGAATCCGGCGTTTTGAGGTCAAGCACTTTGATAACACGGGGGTCTACTGCTTCGACGGATAGGGCACCGCTGGTTTCCAGAAAAACTTCGTAGCCGGAGTCGCAAAGCCGGGTCATGAGCGGCAAAACATCATGCTGGGCGAGAGGCTCGCCACCTGTAACGATGACCAGACGATTACCACCTGCCCGCACCGCATCCATGATGGCATCCAGAGTCTGCCATTCACCACCATGAAACGCATAGGCCGTATCACAGTACTGACAACGCAGGGGGCAGCCGGTCAGCCTCACAAAAGTTGCAGGCCGGCCTACGCTGCGGGTTTCCCCTTGCAGACTATGAAAGATTTCAGTGATGCGAAGCCGTTCGTCCATCCTTACTGAGACGGCAAAGCCTGTAACTGTGCTTCCGCTTTTTGTGCTGACGGGGTGCTGGGATATTGTTTGAGGATCTTATTAAGAACCACGGTTGCCTGGTTCTTTTTGCCGATGGCCTGATAAATCTCGGCCATGCGTAACATGGCTTCGGGAGCCTTGCTGCTCTGACTGAAACGGGTAGGCACCACATAAAGGCTTTTCAGGGCCGCATCATTTTGCCCTAGTACGTACTGGGCTTGGCCCAACCAGTAATAGGCATCCGGCACCAGACTGCTTTGTGGATATTTCTGGATGAAACCCTGCAGGCCAGTGACGGCATCTCCATATTTTCCATCCCGCAGAAAATTGAAGGCATGCTGGTAATCAGCTTGCCCCAGTCCTTGAATGGACGGTGCGGACGTATTGCTGGCCGCACTGGCCACCGCTGCCGCAGGCGTGCTGGTCAGCACGCTGCTGGTGCTGGCGGTTATGCCGGTTGCTGGAGTAGCTACGGCAAGTTGTGCGGCCAGGGCCTGCACCTTGCTGGCCGTAGCTTGCTGTTCTGTCTGCAGGTCATGGGTTTTGGTATCTACTTCCCCACGCAGATTGCGAACCTCCTGCTCCAGACGTTGAGTACGCTGAAGCAGGCTGGCCAGAGCGCTTTGTGAGCCTTTATCCGCTTGCTGAACTGCAACGAGACTGCTCAACTCGCCCTGCATGACCGCCATTTGCTGTTGAAGCTGGAGGACCCGGTCACTCGTGGATTCTGCCTGGGCAAACGGGCTCAGGCACAACAACGGTAGAACAGGCAGTAATTGCCAGCGTTTCATCAACATATACTCCTTGGCTGTTTAGCCGTTGTAGCCACCACTATACACAAAATCAACGCGGCGATTTTTTGCCCAGCATTCGGCATCGTTGGTGGTGCAGAGGGGATTATCCTTGCCGAAGCTCACGGTGCTGATGCGCGCGGCGTTGACTCCCTGAGCTTCCAGGAACTGCTTCACGGTTTCTGCGCGGCGTTCACCGAGGGCAAGATTGTATTCCTGGGTGCCCCGGTCATCGGTATTACCTTCCAGGCGGACCTTGACATGGGAGTGGTTAACCATGAACTGGGCGTTCTGGGTAGCAATCTGTTGGGCGTGGGCGTCCATGCTTTCGCTATTGAAGCCGAAATGCACACGCAAATGCTGCGGCAGGGCAGCCAGTTCAGCAGCGGTCAGGCCGCTGTTGCCGCCGCCGATGGGGCCATTGGCATTCAGATCCTGACTATTGACGCCTGCGCCATTGTAACCCGCAGTGGCAGCGGAATTGACCGGAGCCACAGCACCCACAGTGCTGGGTTTGCCACTACCTACATTATGGGCGCAGCCCGTCAGTGCCAGGGCACCAGTCATTGCAACGGCTATCCAGATTTGATGGTGACGCATGTTTTCGAGCTCCTGTTAAATTTGCAGCGATTGTATCTTGTAGTTAAAGAGTATTTCAATGTTATTTGCTGCTTTGCTCAAACATCATTATCCTTGACGGGAAAAGTTGCCCTGCCAAGGGGTCTGGTTCCTGCTTTTTTGTGTTATTCCAGGATGATTATCCCGCCATGATGCCGCTTATTCGAATTGGTACCCGCGCCAGTCCTCTCGCTGTCTGGCAGGCTGAGCATGTCCGGGATGCCCTGCATGCCGCCCATCCGGATGTTCAGGTGGAAATCATCCGCATGAGCACCAGTGGGGACGTGCTGCTGGACGCGCCCTTGCATTCCCTGGGTGGCAAAGGGCTGTTCGTCAAGGAAATAGAAGAAGCGTTACTGGCGCGCCAGGTGGATATTGCCGTGCATTCCATGAAGGATGTGCCAGCCCTGCAGCCGGAGGGCCTGGAAATTGCGGCCATCATGGCGCGGGAGGATGTCCGCGATGCCTTCGTCAGCAACACGGTCCACCATCCGGAGGAACTTGCGCCGGACGCCAGAGTGGGGAGTTCCAGCTTGCGGCGCCGCGCACAATTATTGCAAAAATATCCGCAACTACAGGTGAATGATTTACGGGGTAATGTAGCTACCCGGCTGCGCAAGCTGGACGAAGGCCAATATTCGGCGATTATCCTGGCTGTGGCGGGTCTGAAACGTTTGCAGCTTCATGAACGGATTACCTACGCCATTCCGGTTGGGCAGTCCTTGCCTGCAGTGGGGCAAGGCGCGGTAGGCATTGAAATCCGCACAGACGATATGGCAACAAGGGAGTTATTGCAGCCCTTGATGGATCAGCCTACCTGGCAGTGTGTGTTGGCGGAGCGCAGCATGAACCGGATTCTGGGTGGAGATTGCCGCTTGCCGGTTGCGGCACTGGCAGAATGGCAGGGACAAATGTTGTTCCTGCGTGGGCTGGTAGCCAGTCCTGATGGTTCCCGCCTGCTGCGGGCAGAAGCCAGTGGTACTGATCCGGTGGCGCTGGGCCGGGAGGTGGCTGACCAGCTACTGGCCCAGGGTGCTGCCGCAATTATCAAGGAAATTCAGACATGATGAGTAGTGGATTACTACAGAACAAAGGGGTGGTGGTTACCCGTCCCCGCGATCAGGCAGGAGATCTGGTGGAAGCGCTGAAAGCGGCTGCTGCGCGGCCGATTCTGTTTCCGGCAGTACAAATTGAAGCACCGGAAAACTGGCAGTCTCTGGATGACGCCCTGCATCGGCTGGATACATTCGACTGGGTGATTTTTACCAGCCGCAATGCGGTGGCTTTTGCCCTGAGTCGTCTGCAAAGCCGGAATTTAATCTGGCCCCAGGGGCCGCGCATTGCAGCGGTAGGGCGGGAAACTGCCAAGGCTCTTCGGGAATTTGGCCTGCAAGTGGATCTGGTACCCAAAAAATTCAGCTCTGAGGGTTTGCTTAACAGCGCCGAACTGGCGGAAATGCAGGGCAGCCACGTCGCCCTTTTTGTCGGCGATCAGGGTCGGGAATTGCTGGAAAAGGTGCTGGGCGAACGTGGTGCGCAAGTGGACAAGGTCCTGTGTTATCGCCGCACCCTGCCGGGTGCCAATCCAACCCCTCTCCTGCACGCCTGGGCCCGTGGTGAACTGCATGCCGTTACCCTGACCAGTCCCGAAATTTTCAATAACTTTTACCAAATGATTGGCGGGCTCGGCCAGCGCTGGTTGAAAAATACCCCCCTGATTGCCATCAGCCCGCTCACCGCAGAAGCCATTACTGCGGTGGGTTTACCGGACCCCTGGGTAGCCGAAGAAGCCAGTACCGAAGGGATTATGGCGGCTCTGGAAGTCTGGGCAAAAAGCCGGGAGCAGGTTGCCGATGTCTAACAATAATCTTTCCTTACGACATTCTCCCCGGCGTTTGCGCCGCCATCCGGCCATGCGCGCCATGCTGCAGGAAAATCAGCTGACGCCAGCGGATTTCATCCTGCCCATTTTCCTGGTGGAAGGAGAAGGAATCCGCAGCGATATTATTTCCATGCCCGGGGTGTTTCGCCATAGTATTGATTCAGCCCTGAAGCTTTGCGCGGAAGCGGTCTCCCGGGGTATCTCGGCGGTTCTGTTGTTTGGTGTAATTGCTGAAGGCTGCAAGGATGCCTGCGGCTCTGCCTCCTGGGATAGCGAGGGTTTGGTGCAAAAAGCCACCCGCGCCATCCGCGCTGCCTACCCCGATCTGCTGGTCATAGCAGACGCCTGTTTTTGTGAATACACCGATCATGGCCATTGCGGTGTTCTCAATGCCGAAGGCGATCGCGATGATAATGCGACTCTGGAAAACCTGCAGCGTCAGGCCCTTTCCTATGCCGAGGCGGGTGTGCATGTGGTGGCGCCATCGGGCATGGTGGATGGCATGGTGACGGCCATCCGTGAGGCGCTGGATGCTGCCTGTCATTCCGAGGTCAGTATTTTGTCCTATGCGGTCAAGTATGCCAGCGCCTATTACGGGCCGTTCCGGGATGCAGCCGACAGTGCCCCCCAGTTTGGCGATCGTCGCGCCTATCAGATGGACCCAGGCAACCGCCGCGAAGCTTTCCGCGAAATGGATCTGGATATTGCTGAAGGTTGCGACATGGTCATGGTCAAGCCCGCCATGCCGTATCTGGATCTGGTGCGGGATTTGCGCGAGCGCTGTGATCTGCCGGTGCTGACTTATCAGGTGTCGGGAGAATACAGCATGTTGCAGGCAGCCGCGCGGGCGGGATGGCTGGATTTACAGCGCAGTGTGCTGGAATCCTTACTGGGCATGAAACGCGCCGGGGCAGACGCCATTATTACTTATTACGCCCTGGATGCGGCGGAATGGCTGGAGTAAAAGCGTCCTCAACGCCTCCTGGCCGGAATATTCGCCAGAGAAAATCTGAGAGTCTACTTGAAGATGGGTTATTTCTCCTGCGCTGGTATGGTGCAGTAGGCATTATCGCCATTGGCCGGATTTTCCGGTTGCGCGCCAGTGATATGGACCAGTTGTTTCCCTGGCTGTTGTTTTCGTTGTTTGTCAATTTGCTGGTCTGGATGTATCTGTTATTGGGTCTGGCAGCACCCCTGGCCAAAAAAAATCCGGTTACCTCGTTGGTGGAAATTTCCCTGACTCCCACTTTTCATCAGCCCCGGATCAGTGCCCCGGTAGATCCGCGCGTGTCGCGTCCCCAGGTGGATGTAGATGCCGTGACGCATAAGGCAATGCCAGCCGTTTCCTCGGCAGAGCGACAGGCTGCCTATAACTTCTATCTGAAAAACTGGGAAGGACGCATCATGGCGCTCGCCCAGAAAAAGCTGTTTGCACCGGGGCATGGGCCGTTGCCGCAAGGACGGGTGGTTGTGGCAGTAACCATTGCTCCAAATGGACATTTATTGGAAATTTCCATGTTGCAGGGCTCACACAATGTTGCCCTGGTGGACGCAGTGGAAACCCTTATTCGCGCTGCGGTACCTTTTGCAGCCTTACCGGCTCTGTGGCAATCCCCGCCGACGCCTTTGCGTATCGTCCGCACCTGGAGTTTTGAGTAGCTTCAGTTTTTAGCGGGCAGGTTTTCCAGTTCCTCCAGGCTTTTCATACGCGATTCCACGCCATAAATCAGGGTGGCCAGCAAGCCGAGCAGGGCAACAACCGACATAACTACCAGCACCAGAGGAATTCCCCAGCTTTTTTCAAAAATCGGAAACAGTACGGCGGAAAAGAAGGCCCCCAGCCGCGACAGGGCCGTTGCCAGACCAGCGGCGCTGGCCCGCAATTCGGTGGGGAATATTTCCACTGCCAGAGCAAATACGGTGACGCCGGGACCAATACCCACCCCGAAAGAATATACGGCAGCGGCCAGATACACGCCCATAATCCAATGGTTCCAGGAGCAGAGCGCAAATACGGCCAGCCCCAGGGACATCAGACCAAAACCCGCACTTTGCAGGGGAATGCGTCCCCAGCGATCCAGACGGGAGACAATGAAAACAATTCCAAGGGCCGAAATGATCAGAAAAGCCGCATTGATGGCTGCTGCAGCGGCATTACTGCTGGCCAGACCATTTTCACGCAGAACCATGGGGAAATAGAGACCAATCCCGAGGCCGACCACGTCCAGACAAAACCAGGGGAAAACGCTGAGAAAAAGGCGTCGTAACCAGGCCTTACGGA
>NZ_JBYCKP010000116.1:0-4523 GCF_057473445.1 Acidithiobacillus sp. TH-A36
GCGATAAAGGAATCCCAGTATTCCCCGCCTTCGCGTTCTTCTGGAACGGAGTTAATCAGATTCAGGGTTGTGGACATTACGGGTCCATGCGGAAGTGAATAAAGGCTATCGCCTACCATCGGAGCGCCGTAGATCCTGTAAGATTCCCTTTCGGCAAGGTACATCAACTTCATCAGCTTCAGAATGCTGATGTTTGCTCCCCTGGCTTGGGCCTTCAGAAGAAAAAAGGCAGCGACTTCTGTAGCCTTTTTTTCATCAAAAGGGAACGAAAGCGGTTTGGATGATTCCCTGCTTTCCGAGATTGCCTGATTCTGATCGTGCTTACCCATGTAGTTATCCTATACGAAAAATCCGGTGGGTGCGATGCGAGATGCAATCCACTTAACACTTTCCCCGCAAGGTCTGCCCGGCCCGCCAGGTCACTACCCGCCTGGCGATAATCTCAGACGGTTCTCCCGTTTTTGGGTTCCTTCCCGGTCGGGAAGTTTTTTCACGAATGGAAAAATTGCCGAATCCGGAGAGTTTCACTTCCTCGCCGGATGCCAGTGTGGAGCGGATAGTATCGAAAAAGGCTTCCACCAGGCGTTTTGTGTCTCGAACCGTGAGCCCGGTAACGTATGCTACTTCTGTGGCTATTTCGAGTTTGGTAACGGTCATCCTTGGGCCTGCAATTTCTGGTTGGTATCCGCGAGTATTTTGGCGATGACTGCGCTCTGGCTCGATAGGTACACGTTGTCTGCTTTAGATGCAGATCCGTCGAAAGTGAACATCATGTGATCACTACCGGTTATCTGTTTCCTGACCGAGATCGGATAACCCTCTGAAAGAACGGTTTTGCCTGGTGATGAGGTGACGGTAACTACGTCATCCATGTGACCGATGACGTGATAGTATTTTGGCGAAAAGAAGCCATAAATGGGGATCACTCCCATGGCTAAACTATGTCCCAAATCGTAGTCGAGGAGGAACATATAGCGATGCCCCTTAGCAGGAACCATGTTGGTGTGAATGATGATGTCTGCGGGTGGTTCAGCTACCATTTTCGCCCCTTCTGCAGTGAGGGCTTCCGAGAGCAGCTTGTTATAATTTTTAATAGATTGCTTTGAATCCAACGTGGTGTTGCGACATGCTCTGGTAAGATATGTTAAACATTTGGGGTCATTAAACTTGTCGCCGGTTGTCGTCGTAACCAAAGCCACGGTTTTATCAGCCAGAGGCGAATTCTGGACGGCAGGCCCGGTGTAAGCAACCTTGGGCATAGGTACTGTTGTGGCGCATCCGGAAAGTAGGGCGACGGCAGCGGAGAATGCGGCGAGGCGAAGCGTTTTTGTGTGGTGCATTAAATCTTCCTTCTTTAATCAGATTTGTATGTATATTACCAAGTCCACTCTGGGTCGTCGTTGTCCACGGGCAATTCATCCAAGGGTTCCCAGTCAGTTTCCGAATCGTAACTATCGAACCATCCGGCACGAGGGATGCTGTCGTGCATCTTGCTTATTTCTGCAACTTGGAATTGATATTCACTAAACCTAGCATCCAGACCGGAGTGGCTACCACAAAACCGGCTGATTAACTTCATGCTCAATATGACAGTCTCCAGCGTGGCAAAGATAGGCTTCGCCCTTGGATTGGCGGGTAACGAAGGACCAATCACCATACTTCTCGGAAAGAATTTGGCATTGTGATTTCGCCCACTTAGCATTTTGGAACTCATGGCCAACAGGTTTCCATGTCACGGTCATGGCGTATTCCTTCTTGGGCGTGATGGGTTTCAGATCTTCAGTCCACAGAAACACTGGAAGCATGGCTTGTTTGTGAAGGACATCAGGGTTACGGATTTCACCTTGGAAAACCACCCCGTAAACCGAACTGGAAACGGAGTAAAATGCTTTTCCAGGTGCCCAGAAAGCATTTTTCCCAACCATGCGGGAGCCTTCCTGGTTCATTTCTTTGCCGGATGCGACCCTTTCGGCCCATAATATATCTTTAACCATAGCGACTTTAGCCGTTTGGTAATTCGGATAGGTCCGTACAGCAGAAAGTGCATGATGGAACTTCCAGTAGCGATAACCGGGGACATAATGTCCGCTTCCGCCCCCGCCAAGGCTACCCAATACTGACAGGGCACCCAGAACAATTCCTCCTGTACCAATGCCACCGAAATTGCCTGCATTGAGTAGCTGATCGCCATTCGCGATCTGTAATCCCCCCATCACCACTCCACCCAGATTGGAGTGATGTACCTTATCTGTTGCCATGAACTCGGCTTCGGGGCGCATATTCCCGTTAAGCGGGATTGGTATCTCCCTTAGGTGATATGCTGCATCTTCCACATAAAGGGTGGCAGGACCAGAAGTTTCAACGATTTCACCGGCGCGACATTTGCGTTCATTGTTCAGCGTGCTTAGTCCGGCAAGGGTGCATGGGCCACCTATATTTCCTATCTCTGGAGAATATAGGGCTTTTGCCAGATATGGATGATTTTCTGATTTGGCAACATGGTTGAAATGCGGCCCAGGCATACCGCATCCTGCAAGGCACAAAATGGATCCCGCGAGTATTGCCTGTTTTTTGTGAATTAACGGCATAAAAATTCCCTTGTCTGAAAGCCTTTAGAGGCTAATCCAAAAACTGCAAATTGGCACCTGCTAGTAATCCTTAAACAGTGTGTTTTCAATAGCGTGAACCTGCATTAGAAAAATTGTGTCATCTTCATCTGCTGGGTGTTTTTTTCTTGAGCGAACAGATGCCCTGCGAGCATTGGCATAGCGCATGAAAAATAATACTAATCCCATTGCAATAGCGACCATAAAAAAGATGGGAACACATATCCACTTTGCGAGTTTGCCACTCTCCACAAGTCCGCCGTCCGTCAGAACATCGGCCTGTGAGCATTGGTAAATAGGGAACATTTTTTTCTTAGAAAACAGTCTGTAAACAATAGCTGTAGGTAATAATATAGGGGCAGCTACCAACAAGGTTAGGAACGTGCCACCATAGCCAAAGAAATTTTCCGGTGATCTTTCTTTGTGCAGAGGGTGCATCCTTACACGGCGGGTGAGAAACCATGCGTAAAAAAGTCCTGAAATTAAAACAATACAGACAAGACTAGACAATATATTCTGGATCATAAAATAAACCTCATTAAGAATTTCTAAGCATTCCATTGCCCCAAAAAATAAAGAAAAGCCCAAGAATAGTGAGGGGGAAATCGAGGATAAGATTGTTCTGCGCCTGAATTTCTGCGTTTTCCATTTTCGCAACGGCGATTTTTAAGAAAAAGGGAGAGGACAAGAGTATCCCTACAAGACCGTTTTCGACGCCGCCGCCCTGAGATTCCTTCGCTCGAAGATCCGCCAATTTCTGAGGCGTGTAAGAGGCTATCTGCTTTAATCCCGCCCTTTCGGTCTGCCATACATTGATATTCGTATAAGTGTTATATCCACCCCAGCCAGCCATTCCCAACCCCGCCAACAGAAATATAATCCCCCAAACAATCAGATATGCAGATCTCGGCCCAGCGTTGCTGCGGACGGATCTCTTGGGCTCAGGCAATTTGCGGAAGGCCCATTCATTTCTTTCAGGAAGATTTTTGTTCTTCTTGAAGTTCGGGAATTTCACGCCGATCCCTCCTTATCCATCCTGGATTCGTGTCCTTTGTAACTGTTACGCTTATTAGGGGTTCCATTAACCACGTTCAGCGAGATGGATCTCATATTGTGCCAACGCCCCTTCAGTACCACCTTGTGCAGCCGCTTCCTTCCACCATTTTATTGCGGTCATTGTATTCTGCGGCACACCATACCCAGAGGAGTAATCAACCCCCAAGTTAGCCTCCGCATCAGCATTACCCTGTGCCGCTGATTTTTTGAACCAGTAGTTCGCCTTCTCGTAATTTTGTGGCACGCCTTGGCCTTCAAAGTAGGCAAGCCCTAGACTCTCTTCCGCCCAGGCATTACCCTGTGCTGCTGACTTTTTGAACCAGTAGTCTGCCTTCGCGCTGTCTGATGCACTCCAATAGACGCCCAACCATCTTTGCGCCACAGCATCCCCTGATTTTGCCGCAGATTCCAATTTGGCTAAGTCCGTAGTGTTTCCCTTGTGTGTTGCGGCCATCATTAGGTCTTTTGCCTGAATATTTGTCATCGCATAGGCGCTGCCCACAGAAAACAGCCCCATGAGCGCCAACGGAATGACAATACGAGTCCTCATTTTCAATTTCCTTTTTCTATACGCCGAATTTCAGAACCATCACAGAACCCTTGAGTTTCAGCTTTTTTATACCAGTACAGTGCTTGTGTGCTACTCTGCCGGACTCCACGGCCATGGTAATATGCCTTTCCCAGATCATATTCCGCCATGGCAACCCCCTGCATCGCAGCTTTGCGATACCAGTAAGAAGATTTCTTTTCGTTCTGCTGTAGGCCACCGAATCTTTCATAGCAAGATCCCAACATAAGTTCCGCATTGGCATATCCGCTTTTCGCTGCTTTTCGGTACCAGTGACAGCCGGTGGCTGTGTT
>NZ_JBYCKP010000117.1:0-8226 GCF_057473445.1 Acidithiobacillus sp. TH-A36
CTCCAGGTTCCTCCCGGCAAATCCGGCAGGATATCAGGTGGTCAATTTACACGCTGTTTTCCACCCAATTCTGGCAACTTTTGCACGCTGTTTAACATCCATGCGAATGTGCGATTATTGGAGAAAGGATGCCAATATGATCTGGGAACAGCCCATCGTTACCCGGCATATACCAAAGCACTCACCCCGTTACTGACTTACCTGAATCAGCCATACAGTCTGCATGCCGCCAATAACGGCACACCACTCCTTCACCAAATCGGCAATCTGCATCGATTAGCTGATGCGTCCGGCTTGCCGGTGGCATTGGAAGGCTTATATCCCGGCCGTCGGGCCAACACGGTATCGGCATGGTCAGATTACGCGGCACTGCTATCAAAGAAGGTGCCTTACGCCCTGGATTTGTCGCATTTGAATATCGTGCGTCACGCCTACGGCCCCGCCCCAGAAGGTCTTGTCGAGACTTTGGTACAGGACCCGCATTGTCTGGAAATTCACATTTCCGGAAATGATGGACTCCATGACCGTCACCAACATTGCGATGGTCAGGAATGGTGGCTAGATCTACTGCATTTGGCCCATAAAAACACGGCGATCTTTTACGAAGGCCGCATTATTTAACACGGTCATCACCGATTGCGCACCCATTACCTATCAGGTAGTGGGTGCTTTATTTTGATTTCATATAAAAAGCAAAAATTGGTTTTTATATGCAATTAAGTCTTATGGTCAACCGACCCGTCCATCGCACGTTAGCGAAATCTCTCATTCCGCGCATATGCGCTTTTCTCAAAGGAGTATCTAAATTCCCAACAATACCTCTTGCCACGTTGTTGTCCGTGGTAATCGAACAGACATTGAAAACATCATCAAGAAACATTTTGATGAAAAAACCCTGGACTTTAACTCCATTATCCCCATGCCAGAGGCGCTCAAGGGTGCCGTAGAAGGTTCCGTCCGCAAATGGGGCGAAGACCTGCTGACGCAGAATAGCGAAAGCGCGCGAAATTATATTATGCGTCGCGCTGCGGAAAAGGACATCACCGTTCCAGACGACGCAGATATAAACCAACTCTCCCACGGAGACATAGTGCTCTTGCACTCGATGTGGAACCTGAAATCATTTTCGAAGGCCTGGATGCCCTGCGCTGCCTGGAAGAATATGGGGCGCGATCCTGGTACGACTGGTCTATCAATAATTGGGGCACCAAATGGTGCGCTTATTATGGTGAATACAGCATAACCCATTCCGAAGCAGGAATATCCAAACTGGATATGCACTTTTGCACGGCCTGGTCTCCGGCCTCTCCGGTAATCAGCGCCCTTTCGGAAATGTGCCCTGATATGGAATTTGAACACCATTTTTTGGATGAAGGCGGCGGGTTTGCTGGCACGGAAATCTATGTCAATGGCCAGTTGGTGAGCAACACCGATCATGATTGGGCATGGTTCGCCGCGTCGCATTTTGGTTATGAATTTTCTGATGAAGAATAACACATAACCAAGCTTTCGCTTCACCACATCACAACGCGCATGCACTGAAAAGTCCATGCGCTTTTTCTTGGAGAAAAACTCTATGAATCATGAGGAACTCACTCAGCAAATTGAAAAATTTGCTGCTATCGCTACACGCGGTTGCGGTCAGTCCGATATCGTTTGGGGCACGATCTTCCAAGCCAATTTTGATGGTTGGGTGGAGATGATGCCTGTAGAAGATACAGAAGCCGCCATCGCTATCGCCAAACAGCAGGGCTATTACTGCGAAGAAAACGAGGATGAATTAGGTAGCGAATATTGCTGCCATGGACTCACTTCCGACACCTGCCCTTGTGGGTGTTTTGAAGACCCGCAATGGCTAGAAGAACAGCGTTGGGATGAACTTTGCGAAGCTCAAGAGCAGGCGTTCTATGCCGAAATGGAGAAAACAAACCGAGATCAGGATGTTGCATGAGTAGTAACAGCAAACAAGATCTTATCCCTGATTTCAGCCAGTACGACCGCATTGTTATTGGTTTTTCCGGTGGCAAAGATTCTCTGGCCTGCCTGTTATCCGTGCTTGAAGCCAGTCCGGATTCAATCAACAAGATAGAATTGTGGCACCACCTGATTGATGGTAAATCAGGTGGCGGTCATTTCATGGATTGGCCCATCACGGAAAGCTATTGTCGGGCCGTAGCTAAACACTTCGGCATCCCCATTTATTTTTCCTGGAAGGATGGTGGCTTCAAGCGCGAGATGTTGCGCGACCAAACGCCCACCGCCAAGACCTATGCAGAAACGCCAAACGGTCTTGTGTCCTCTGGTGGAAGCGGGCCTGATGGCACGCGCATGAAATTTCCACAAGTGTCTGCCAACCTCAGTGTCCGGTGGTGTAGTGCCTACCTCAAAATCGACGTGGCCGCATCTGCCTTGCGCACGGATCCACGTTTCGAACACAGCAAAACGCTCTTCCTCACCGGAGAGCGTGCAGAGGAATCCCCAGCCAGGGCTAAATATGAAACGTTTGATGTGCATCGTGCAGACCGTCGGAATGGCAAGAAAGCACGGCACATCGACCATTGGCGTCCAGTGCATCACCTGGATGAAAAAGCCGTGTGGGACATGATCCAGAAATATCAAATCAATCCACATCCTGCATACCATCTTGGCTTTGGCCGAACCAGTTGCATGAAATGCATCTTTGGTAATGACAACCAATGGGCAACCGTACATGCGATGGACCAGGAAGGGACTGAAAGGCTTATGTTCTATGAGGATCAGTTTGGATGCACTATTCATCGTGTCCATTCCATTCAGTCCCGCGTCGCCCGGGGCACGCCGTATCCAGCAAGCAAAAGCCGCTACGCGGAAATTGCGATGCGTGATTATTACGAGGAACCCATTACCCAAGAGTCCTGGGCACTGCCACCAGGAGCCTTTGGGGATAATTGCGGACCAACCTAATTACCAAAGCGCAAGCCGGCAGTCACGGCTTGCGCAAATAGACAAGAGGCTATTTATGGAAACAATAATCGACCCGAATACCGAAATATCAGTATGGGAATCCAGCGATTATCCCTATTCAGAGAGGATGATCGATAGGATCAAGGTACTCAAGAAAAGGCTATTCAAGGGCGCCTGGATAAAGAAAATCGTCTGGGATGAACAAGGTGGATACCCAAAACATAGCTGGGGATTCATCCAATACACCTTGCGCCCATATCGACAGGGCTACGGTTGTGACGGCACAACCGACAACAACATTCATCTCATCGCCTCGACCATGGCACAACGTGAAGGCTGGAATTACGAAACCATTTACCGGGAAGCCTATGGTGACGAACGCGATCATACTTGGTTACATGACTGGTTAGAACGCATCCAGAAACCCAATGGGGCCACGAGAAAGGAAACCCTGCTCCCGGTTCAAAATACAGCGAAAAATTGGGCGCTGGCGTTGAATGATTTGTATCAGATCAACAACCGTTCACTTGAATCCGTACTGGAAAAATTGGTGCTGGATACCTATCCCAAGGCCGAAAAATATCTTTCCTTATGAAGGATAATGCCATGACCATGTTGGTCATGGCCTTTCTGTTCACCATCTCGGGAGAATACATGGCAAAGAAAAATACCTGCACAAAAAGTCGCACAAAACTGCGGCAATATCACAAGTGGCCCATGAACTACTGGCCCAAAGGGGCTATCCGCTTACTGAGAAAACATCGGTGGGCTGAGGGCTGCCTCTAAAAATGATTCTTGCCGGATACTTATTCCGGCAAGACTTCATTCCTATGGTTTTATTTTAATCATAGGAATGAAGCATTAAAAACCAACCTGGTGGTTATCCCAGGAATTCTCGTCCTCATCAGGAGGACCATTCTTCTGTTTTCAAAAGGAGCCAATATGGTACAAACCATAATCACTCATGACGGCGTGTTTCACGCCGACGAAGTATTTGCCTGCGCAGTTATGCGCGTCATCCATCCTGAAGTTAAAATTATCCGGACGCGCGATACGCACACGCTATTAGAAGGAAAAGAAAACAAAGACACCATGCTGATTGATGTGGGCATGGAGTACGACTATTCGCGCCGACTGTACGATCATCACCAAACTGAGGGGGCCGGCCAACGTAAAAATGGCATCCCTTATTCCAGTTTCGGGCTGATCTGGAGCAGCTATGGACCCATGGCCATTTTCTGCCGCTATCCTGAGTTGGAGGATGAACAGATTCAGGAAGCATACCAACTGGTCGATGATGGACTCGTCTCATCTGTGGACGTCGTAGACTGCAATGGTTTACGTGTTTACAAGGATACGAGTTCCCCTCTTTTCACCGTCTCACAGGTTCTCAGCGGATTTAACGGTATGCAGGATGGATTTTCCCTCGCCATGGAAGTGGCGCAATCCATACTGGATAACGAAATCCGGTCAGCGGTAACTATCGTTCTCAAGAAAGCAAACCTGTTCCGTAATATGTCTGAACAATCCGGCGTCCCTGTGTTGGTCATCGGTGATTTCTTCCCTGGATGGCAACCACTGGTCACCGGCAGCGCGTACAAACGTGTGGTGTTCCAGGACCTATCAGGAACGTGGCGCGTGCAGATCGTGCCGGAAACAAGCGCATTGCCAGAATCATGGTGGGGCTTGAGTGGTGAAAAACTGGATAAGGCCACCGGGGTTAAAGGCGGAATCTTCTGCCATCGTGGCGGATTTATAGCCGGCCACACAACTTTTGAAGGTGCCCTGAAAATGGCAAACCAATCCATTCCATAAACTAAAAGCAGGCGTCAGCCAGATTCCTCTTGGCGGGTGCAGGTATTAATAAGCCCGCCAATACACATGAAAAGGAGCATTACCATGTCAAAATGTCGTCATTTTATGATCTACTCTCCAAATGAGGCCGCAACTAATTCAGGTCGCGGTTTTTGGTTAAACCGTAATGGCTGGGTTGAAATCCAAGATGCAACCCTATTCACGGAAGATGAGAAGGAAAAAGCCTCGCTACCCATGTCTCTCGGTGACGATAGAAGATGGGTACCTCTTGACCTGGACTATTCTTGTTCGGAACATAACAACCTACTGTTGGCAGCATACATGGGCATCGGTTTTTCACAAACCTATGCGTCTTTATCATCAGACGAAAAAGAGGAAGACAGCAAAGGAATTGGCTACCCAAAGCTAGTCTGCTATGTGGTGAATCAAGCAGGATTCCTGAATGATGTTTTCAACAGAAGCCGGGATTGCTTTAGCTCTATTTCGTTTTACAAGGATATCGCAGAAAAGTTCGGTAAGGAGTATACAGCGGCGATACTGCGATCAGATATAATCATTGAGGATGAACCTTTTTTGCAAAATCTAGCTGTGGATACACTGAAAGATGTTTGCGAAAAAGCACTCCCAAAAGATGTGTTCAAGATGCTTTTAAGCCCTAAATAGCTTGTTGGATTACGTCTATAAAAAATCAACAATTTTTCCTGCAATTCAATATTAAATTGAGTTGCAGGACATTGTTGATACATGCGTGAGTCAATATACAAGAATGCATGGATAGCATGACACTCTTGTATGTTCGCATTCGGCTTTCTTCCAGAATTTTTACTGACAAAATGCAACCAGCGATGCCAGGTGAAAGCCTGTAGCAAACTGCGTTGTCAAGACGAATTGACAATCACCGACACCATGATATATTCAGTCATGGTGTCGCCCTTTTCTGGCTCGGGCGGCGTTACACCAGGCGCAAGAGCCGTTTCATATGGGCGCTTTCAAAAAACGGGCATCCCGTTTCTAGGGATGCTTTGTCTTTTCTCCACAAAATGATCTCTGTCTCTCGCAATAACACATCCCCAAGAATCCGCATGCAGAAGCCTATCCACTAGGGTGTGTTTCTGCATGCCCGCATTCTGCGGTCATCCTGTTTTTTGAACGCTACCCGGGCGTACCGGGATTTCCACAAAGGCCTCTGCCTTTCGCGTTTTCACAGGAGACACCCATGACTACTGCAACATACCTCCCTGTCCGGCTGTTTATGGACAAATTTCTCTGGGCCGTGCGCATTGTTCACCAAGGCGACCACTATGGGCGAAACCTTTGCCTGGTTCATGAAAGAACCGAACCAATGGTTGAGTTTTACGACACACGCTACCTCTTCTCCGATCTGGGGCAATTTGTTTCCAGATATAACCTGTCCACCCTGCTCGACAATCACACTTTTGGGCACGGACTCTGCCTCGATGGTGGCGAGCCTGACTGGACCCTTTCCGATACATGTTTCGGCAAGGTTCAGGGTTGGTTAAAGAACCTGGATCTGTTGTCCGAAAAGGAGCTGAATCATGTTTGAAATGACTGAAGCCCTTATCCATCATGCCCGTTTCTTGATTCTGCGCATGACCAGCGCCGAGTTCCATGACATTGAATGGGAACTTATCACCGCACAAAATTTCGCATTCAAAGCTGGGCAAACTGCCGGAGCAAGACGGTCCTCAGTACCCGAATACCTGCCTGCGCACCTTCGTGTTGCCTACCAGGAAGGTTACGCTGACGCCAGATACGAAGCCCTCTGTCTGGGAAAGGAGATGGATCATGCTTGAAATGACTGAAGCCCTTATCCATCATGCCCGTTTTTGCATACTGAATATGACCCATGCGGATTCATCCGAAATTGAGCAGGCCATCAAAACCGCTCAAGCATGGGCTTTCGATGCTGGCAAGGCGGCCTTCACCACCCAAACATCCCGGCCCAATGATCTCCCTGTCATGCTTCACGCGGCGTACGACGATGGTTTTTTCGAGGCGCAACTCGCCGATTCGGAAGAACGGGAATATGCAGAATGGTGCCGAAAAGTTGAGGAAGAACTGGAAGAACTGGAAGATCTTCGGCAGAACTATCCAGACTCTCCCGAAGAACGGTTCATCTTTTGTCCCAATGGCCATAATTCGCTATTTACCAAATCTGGTTATGAAGAGTGCGCTGGATGCGGTTGCTTGATGACCGAAGACGCTGAAGAATCCTTCTACAACGCCGGTCAGTGTATGTGAGCATTTATGGCTATCACGCGCGTAAACAGCACAATGCCAGGGGCCGTCACCCCCATCTGCAATACCTGTGGCATTCTTCTCTGTTGGGACATTTCAGAGGAGGAATATCAGGATGACAAAGCATTCTGGGATGACTGGATTTGCCAAGACTGCAACGGTGGAAAGCCGAAATCGCTAAAATCATGGCGATTGCAGTACAGAAATAAACCAACCAACCAATGAACACGCATAAATAAGCGTTTGCCAGCTTCCCGCTGGCAAGCCCTTATTCCCATGCTTATCTGTATGGGAATAAGGCATTATCACGCCACCTGGGGCATCCAGGATTCTCACTTCCTATTTGCGCGTTTACTACCGCAAAAAAGGAGCAACCCATGAAAATCACCATTCACCATACCGAGGTAGGGCGTTACGCCCATATATCCGCTACCACCGGGCAGGAGATTGATCTGCCCCTGGAAGATGGATTACCCACAGCGCAAAGTTTGCGCATGCACGCCGAAATGCGTCGCCATCAACAATGTGACTCTCGTATCGCAGCAATTATTCAGGAAGCTGCAGACCACTACGAAAGTCCATTTAACCGTAGCAACATAACCTAAACAGGAGAATTTTTATGAATGAAAGCGAAACCGTTGCCATTATTCGCCGTGCTGCCTACAGCGTGGGTGGAAATTTTCGCAGATACAAATACCGCGTTTGCGACCCCATCAACGGCGGAAACAGCATGCTCGGTTTGAGTGACTTCAAACCGGTCGAAGGAAAAGTTATTGCCATTGAAGAGGATGTTGTTGTTGTCCAGGAAGGCCGAAAAGCGGTTTTTGTTGCCTTTGACCTGAACAACCTTGACCAGGTGCCTTCTGTTGGGGACAAGGTGAAAGTCACTCCGTATCAAAGACGCCGTTTTGATGGCAAGCGCTTGAGCGACCCCGTTGAAGAGAAGCACGAAAATGGTTTTGTCTCCAAGCTGTACCATCTCGGAGAACAAGCCTCTAAAATTCCTGGCATTACCGCCGATGCTTCACAATATCTGCAGGATATGGCCGAACAACTGGCGAATTTGCCCGCCGATTCGCGCCGCCGTATCACTCAGGTATTGATTGATGCCGGTGCATGGAAAAAACCTGTTCAGATCTTTGACGTGACCGAAGATGCGGACACGCATCTTTTGCCAAAACTGGTTTTTCATATTGAACAGGAAAACCA
>NZ_JBYCKP010000118.1:0-2536 GCF_057473445.1 Acidithiobacillus sp. TH-A36
CATCCAGCTTCTGGGCAAGACGATACATGCCCTGCATGATGCGGGTCAGCTGCTGCACCTGACTGGTATCCAGACCAAACTCAAATCCCAGCTGTCGGGCCTGAAAGGGCAAAAATCCGGTGCTGGGATTAACAACCAGCTTTTTCAAGGCTTCCGGCCGGGTTGCGGCCAGTTCCTCAATATCCATGCCGCCTTCCTGGGTGGCGAGAAAGGTAATTCTGGCCTGTGCCCGGTCCACCATCAGCGCCAAATACAACTCACGGGCGATACTGCTCGGTTCCTCAATCAGCAAAGCCGCCACATGCTGGCCCTGCGCACCGGTCTGGGCGGTAACCAATGGTTTTCCTAGCAGCTCCTGAGCGGTTTTTTCCACTTCGGCAATACTGTGGACTACCCGCACCCCCCCGGCTTTGCCCCGGCCTCCGGCATGCACCTGGGCTTTCACCACCCAGGCCGGGCCGCCCAGTTCACGCGC
Organism: Acidithiobacillus sp. TH-A36; assembly: GCF_057473445.1. Lineage (NCBI taxonomy): Bacteria > Pseudomonadati > Pseudomonadota > Acidithiobacillia > Acidithiobacillales > Acidithiobacillaceae > Acidithiobacillus > Acidithiobacillus sp. TH-A36. The sequence continues at coordinate 476 of NZ_JBYCKP010000118.1, forward strand.
CTGATTCACGGCTTCACGCACCGAAAAAGCGGGAATGGCGCGGGGGACCGGAATCCCCTCTTCGGCCAACAAACGCTTGGCCTGATACTCATGCAGATTCATGAAAATTCCTTTAAAAACGGCGGATCAGCGCTGCCGTAAACTCTGTGGTGCTCAGTGCCGGCACATCACCCCGCAAGGCCGCCAGATCACCGGTGACTTCACCAGCCGCAATGGTGGCATTCATGGCCGCCACAATCGCCTGAGCAGCTTCTCCCCAGCCCAGATGCTCCAGCATCATGACAGCCGACAAAATCAGCGAGCTGGGGTTGGCTTTGCCCTGCCCGGCAATATCCGGTGCCGTACCATGGGTGGCTTCAAAAATCGCGTGGGTATCAGAAAGGTTAGCACCGGGTGCCATGCCAATACCCCCAACTTCTGCGGCCAGGGCATCAGAAACATAGTCACCATTCAAGTTCAGCGTGGCAACCACTGAGTAATCTTCCGGGCGCAGCAAAATCTGCTGCAGAAAATTATCGGCAATCACGTCCTTGATGATCAGCTTCCCGTCGGCAATGGCCTGCTGCTCAGCTTTCTGCCCTGCCGCCTTACCCTCTGCCTTGCTGATGGCGGCCTTTTGCCTCCAGGTAAACACCCGACCGGCGAACTCCCGCTCCGCCAGGGCATAACCCCAGTCACGGAAACCGCCTTCGGTGAATTTCATGATATTACCCTTGTGCACCAGACTCACAGAGGGCTTGCCATGTTCCAGAGCGTATTGAATGGTACGCCGGATCAGACGTTCCGAACCTTCCGTCGATACGGGTTTGATGCCAATGGCAGAGCTGTCGGGAAAGCGGATTTTTGTGACGCCCATTTCTTCCCGCAGAAAACGGATGATTTTTTCTGCTTCGGGACTACCCGCAGGCCATTCAATACCGGCGTAAATGTCCTCGGAGTTTTCGCGAAAAATGACCATATCCACTTTTTCCGGATGCCGCATGGGGCTGGGCGTCCCCTCAAAATAACGCACCGGCCGGAGGCAGACATACAAATCAAGATCCTGACGCATGGCCACATTCAGGCTACGAATCCCCCCGCCCACCGGAGTTTCCAGAGGACCTTTGATGGCGACTTTATATTCCCGGATGGCGGCCATGGTCTCATCGGGCAAATACTGCCCTTCACCATACAGTTGCACGGCCTTCTGACCTGCAAACAACTCCATCCAGGCAATCTGCCGCTGTCCTCCATAGACTTTGGCCACTGCCGCATCCACCACACTGCGCATGGCCGGGGTTACATCACAACCAATTCCGTCGCCTTCAATGAAGGGAATAATGGGTTGATCAGGCACCTGCAACACCCCATTCAGCAGTGTTAAGGGACTGCCTGTTGCGGGTTTCTGAATATGGGTCGTCATGACACCTGCTCCAGTTGTTCGCTCGCCCAGGACAAGGCCCCACCCTTCAAAATCAATTCCAGATCACGGGCGCTGGCAAGTTGCGGCATCACTTCAATATCCAGACCCTGCGTCTCATCGCGCAACATCAGGGATTTCCCCAGAGTCAGGCCCGACAGATCGAGGCCCAGCTGATCACCCGCCTGCACCTTGGCGTAATCTTCAGCATGCACAAAAGTGAGCGGCAATATCCCGAAATTAATCAGATTGGCGAGATGAATCCGGGCAAAAGACTGTACCAACACCCCCCGAACGCCCAGATAGCGCGGTGCCAACGCAGCATGTTCGCGGCTGGACCCCTGACCATAATTATGACCCGCCACAATAAAACCACCGCCGGATGCCTTGGCCCGACTCGGGAAAGTTTCATCCACCATATGAAAAACAAATTCGGAGATTGCGGGCAGATTGGAGCGCAAAGGCAGCACCTTGGCCCCTGCCGGCATAATATGATCGGTCGTGATATCGTCTTCGAGACGAATCAGCACCTCGCCTGCCAGATGCGCGGGCGCGGCCTTACCTGCCGGTAACTTGGCAATATTCGGACCGCGAATAATTTCAACCTCCGTGCCCTCAGGCGCAGGGGCCAGCACCATGCGATCATCCACCAGGAACTGTCC
>NZ_JBYCKP010000119.1:0-1199 GCF_057473445.1 Acidithiobacillus sp. TH-A36
GAATCATGCGCACCTGATTGTTGAAGGCATTGAAGGTCAACAAGCCGAGCATGGCGATGAACAGGCCGGAGGCGGTAGATACCAGCGCATCGGCAACCCCCCCCGTGACCTGCATGGGCGCATGACCAGGCTGGGCCAATACCGAAAACGCATGAAACATACCGATGATGGTCCCGAACAGACCCAGCAGCGGGGCCAGGGTAATAATGGTGTCCAGCAACCACAGGCGACGATCCAGTTTCGGCGCGATGACCAGTACGCTTTCTTCCAGGCGACTGGCGAGGGCTTCGTCTTTTACCTGACCACTATGAGCAGCAGCGGTGCGCAACAGGGTGGCTTCGGGTAAGTCTCCGGCATCTTCGGCCAGGGTATTGAGCGCTTCGCGGTCGAGGCGGCCATGACGTCCCAGTTCCTGAACGAAAACCAGACCACGCAGAATGGTCCGCCGCAGGTACCAGAAGCGATCCACGATCACGGCCAGTTCCACCAGCAGCATCAAGCCCAGTATGTATAAAACCCCATCCGAATAGTTGGCGAGATGTACGATATAACTCAGATTCATAAGTCACAGGCTCCATACCAAGCAGCAATTGAAAAGGAGGGAAAGGGATAAAATTACGTGGGCATCCAAAGAATGAGCTCGACATGGAATAAGCTGGATATTCCGCAGGCAACGCTTGATTGCCGAGTGACGAAGATACTGATAGTCACATACTGCAGTAAATCTGATTGATGTGTGTTTCATATCCGGCCCTCTATCCGTCCTGCATACGCTCACTGCAGGCTCATTCGTAGATTCCTAGACTTTAGTGACTGATAATATAACAGAGAAATGTGACACTTTTGCGAAAAATTTATGACATTTTCATTACAAAAAGGCCTATTTCGCATTTTCAAAAACAGGTGGATAATATTTGAATGGAATCTAGGAACACGCCACCGGCTGACATGTGTTGGTGGCAGAACAGACGGCTTGCCGACGGTTGAGCACCCTTTCAAGCATCTACGATTGACCAATTCTTCGTGAATTTCAGCGCCTGTATGAATCGTGAATATGACATGGCTATTGCCAAAAAAATTTTATTTTCAATAGGAATATACAAAACAATATCGCACCAAACTTGCCCACAACGTGGAGCTCCTACAGGATGACTCCCTTATATTGTTTGACACCCTGCGCCGAGCGCACACTCTCCCCC
>NZ_JBYCKP010000120.1:0-2417 GCF_057473445.1 Acidithiobacillus sp. TH-A36
GCGTTGACTCTGTTATCATGACTTAAATTATCATCCCTAGCCAAGCCCAGGAATCATGAACTACCAACATCATTTTCATGCCGGTAATGCGGCAGATTGCACCAAACATCTGGCGCTTTTTCTTGTTTTGGAGGCCTTGACCCGCAAGGACACCCCACTGGCCTACATCGACACGCATGCCGGAGCAGGCAGTTACCCAATGGGCAACAGCGGAGAACATCTTGGCGGCATTACGCGCCTCTGGGCAGATCGACGCAGCCTGCCCCAATCCGGGGAATGGCTCAAATGCATTCAGCAGATCAATCACGACAAACAACTGCTGCACTACCCCGGCTCGGCCCGGCTGGCCGCCGAACTGCTCAGACCTCAAGATCGGATGATTTTATGTGAAACAGAGGCGGAAATTGCCTTGCAGTTACGAGCGAACCTGGGCAAAAGATCGCATACCAGCATTTTGAACGAAGACGGATATCGCGCCCTTTTTGCCCATATTCCTCCGCAGGAAAAACGCGGTCTGGTGCTCATTGATCCGCCCTTTGAGCGCCGGGACGAATGGGAAATGCTCGCCGATACCATACTGCGTGCCTATCAACGCTGGCCTCAGGGAACCTATCTTATCTGGTATCCCATAAAAATACGGGGTACGATCACGCGGTTCTGGCAGGCCATACGTGGCAAGATTGCGGCGCAGGTGTTTGAACTGACACAACGGCCGGAAGATGGACGCGAAGCCCTGGCCGGTAGCGGATTGTTGCTGATCAATGCGCCCTGGGGCGTCAAGGAAGCCCTCAGCGCCGGTCTTACGGAACTTGGCCCGCTACTGGCCGACCCGCAATCCGGAGAATTCTGGTCTCTGCGTTGCAGCGGCTGGGCCGCTCCTGAAAAAGCCGGTCAAAAAAAATGATTCATCTCAATCACGCAGAGAAAGGTTAAGCGGATGGACAAAGAAACTCTTCCCAATATCGATCATATTCAAAAGCTGCTGCTTTATGGCGGCCCTTCCGCGCAGCTACAGCAGGAGCTGGTCAAAACGTCCGGTGCCGAAATCAGTGTCGCCGTCCTTTATCAGCTGGCCCTGCGTCATGGCGTCATCAGCCCGACTGCAGCGCGTGAAGGTCTGGCCCTGCTGGCGACTGCCGGGACAGCCGGCGACAGTGGTCGTAAAATTCTGGAACAAGTGATTGCCGACAGCGATTTTCTGGCTGTACGGGTCATGCGCTGAGGGAAACGGACATTGCGTCTTTATAGCTGGAATGTGAACGGCTGGCGGGCAGCCTGCCGCAAAGGCCTGCGGGACTGGGTGGAAGAGACCGGTCCCGATCTGCTCTGCACTCAGGAAACCAAAGCGGATCCTGCAAAACTGACCGCTGCGGAAAGCCGCCTGGAGGGATATGGCAGCTGCTGGGCCGTGGCCGAACGGGCCGGTTACAGCGGCGTCGCCACTTTCAGCAAAATTCCCGGGCAAACTTCTCATGCGGGTCTGGGCATAGAGCATTTTGACCGCGAAGGCCGGGTGGTTGTCACCGATTGCGGCGATTTTGATTTGTACAACGTCTATTTTCCAAACGGCAAAAAAGACGGCGAACGACTGGCCTTCAAGCTGGATTTTTATGCCGCCTTTCTGGCGCATATTAACCAGAAAGTGGCGACAGGCCGCCCGATTATTTTTTGCGGCGATGTGAACACGGCGCATCAGCCCATCGATCTCGCCCGCCCCAAGGAAAATCAGCGCATTTCCGGCTTTCTTCCCGAGGAGAGAGCCTGCATGGACCAATGGCAACAGGCTGGTTGGGTGGATAGTTTTCGTCACCTTCATCCCGATGAGGCCCGTTACTCCTGGTGGAGCCAACGCACCGATGCCCGCAGTCGCGACATCGGCTGGCGCCTCGATTATTTCTGGGTACACCAGAGCCTTCTGCCGCGCCTGCGCGCTGCGGGTATCGCTACGGAAGTCATGGGTTCTGACCATTGTCCCGTCTGGCTGGAGATTATTTGATGCGCCTAGAACAGTATGTGCAACTTGCCGAAAATGACCTGTTCACCGTGGCAGACTTGCGGCGCTGGGGTAGCAGCCGCTTTGCTGCCGCTGATCTGGACTTCAGTCAGGGGCAGCAAAATCCCCGCGCCGAGGCCGATCTGATCCTGGCGCGCGCCCTGCACCTGGAACCCGAAGATCTTGCGGACTTTTCAGGTGCCCGGCTGCTGCCGGATGAAAAGCGCCGGGTATTGCAACACTTTTATGCGCGTGAAATTCTCCGCAGGCCGGCCGCCTACATCACCGGAGAAGCCTGGTTCGCCGGTCTGCGCTTTATGGTCGATGAGCGGGTATTGATCCCCCGCAGCCTCATTGAGCCCTTTATTGAAGAGGGTTTTGCGCCCTGGGTAGAAGAATCCCGAATCCTGCGTATTCTCGAAAT
>NZ_JBYCKP010000121.1:0-2452 GCF_057473445.1 Acidithiobacillus sp. TH-A36
ACGACGCTACTCAGTCGAAACAGCAGACGGGCACCCGTGGCGAGGGAGTGCTTCCAGAAAGCGTAGCCATAAAACCCTCGGTCGGCGGTCACCAGCATGCTGGAATCCGCATGCGCCATGACTGACAAGGCCAGATCTCGCTCCCCCTGGTCGTAAGGACCCGGTTCTGCATAGCACAAGGTGTGCGTCCCACATTCGGCCATGGCGACAAAACGGAGCTTGGGAAAAGCCGAGGCACCCCGAGAAGAAGGGGGGTAGCCATAGCACTCCGCATTGGCCGCTTCATCCGGCATGTCCAGGGTGGAGCCGTCAATGGCCATAATTCGTAGGCCGCGATAGAACACGCCGGGCATCTGTGCCGGGCCATGCGGTTGGACCTGCTCTTGATACAACGCCTTCAGCGGACCCGCACCGACACGGCCGCGTGCCTGGGAGATGGCCCCTTTGCTGACGGTGGCCTGCGTCAAGCCCTCCTCTCCGAGCAGGGGCCGTAACCCCTCAATCACCAAACGGAGAACCTCCTCGTAGGCGACGTTGGCATAGAGGACCATCGCCAGGACAAAATAAATCAGGACGTCGTGGGGCAGTCCCCGTCGCCGCTGACTTTCCAAGCCTTGTTGCGCCAAGGTCTCCCGGACTTTTCCGATGGGACAGCGCATCGCCAGATAGCCCACCGTCAGATAATCGGCCAGACGAGCGCCTACAGGTAATTGTGCTTTGGTACGTGCCATTGCCATGTCTCCCCAGAAACAAAACATGGCGGTTATTCTGACAGAAAATTATCTATCTAAACAGTATTGTCCTTAAGATATACCATGAAGTTGAATGAACTGTCCAAAATGCGTCCAAGCACACCTAAAAAACCCCTTCTTGGCAACTGGCTGTAAAGGCAGGGGCGGGTATTACGCTGTAACAGCAACGGTTCATTAAGACGGTTTACAGCGCATAGAATACATGACTGGTTGTGTGTTGTTTATTCAGAAAATCGATGGACGAAAATTGTTTAAAGAATCCACGGAATAAGGAGACTCCGGGTATGCCTGCTATAAGCGGTATACCCGGCAAGATGCGCGTTCAAAATCATTTCCTCTCGTTTGATTCTGCCCAACATCAATGAGACAGTAAATAAAAGTAAAAATACCAGTACGAAGACGTAGCCGGAGAGCATCCCTAGACCCAGTATTGCAAGAAGACTACCAGTGTAGGAAGGGTGCCGGACATAAGCATACGGTCCGGTAGTGATTAACTTTTGGTCACTTGCCACATGCAAAATTACGGAAAACCCTCCATCCAGTGCAGCAATGGCATAGAAGCGCAGAATATAGCCGATAATGACAAGCCCGACGCCTAATGAGGCCCAAACGGGCGAAATAAACCTAGGCTGATGGAGAGCCTTGGATAATCCGATTCCAAGATAAAAACTGAATAAAATTGCCAACGCAATAATCCAAAAGTAATATTTATCAAAAAAATGGCTACGCCGATCAGGATGTGGTTCGGTGCTACGAAAATGCCAACCAATGAAACGCTCCATTAAAATGATGCCAATACTTGTAAATATCAACAAGTTCACCTGAATATCCTCTTTTCTGTTAAAATATTCATGCTCGAACAAATCCTGCGCAAAGCAAAAAACCTCTAGATACTATTCTATTTGTATCCCTTTGTTATCATAAAATTCTATTGATGGCAAGCCCGCCATTTTCGATGATAGTCACTACAGCACGCCCTTTGCAGGTCGTAGAAAACCTGAAGGATTGTGTGACGCCTTTTGACTGGAGAACAACCCATATCCCCAGTTGTCGCATGAACAGACCTATAAGTGACAAAGGTTGTTACTGTAACAACTGTTACCATGTAACCATTTCGTTCATTGTGCCGAGACACCGGACACAGCCATTCTTGATATTGGTGTCTGTTGATGGAAACGCAGGCGGCGCTGCCTTAACAAGGCATGGATGGCCAACCATTGGGGGCTTTAACGCTAATTATCTTAGCTCATCGGGTCGTGGTAGGGACGCCCGTTACCGGACGCCCCCGCACCGATCCCAGTGTGCGTAACCAACACCCTGGGCCCCTACCTCGGAGGAGTGACGGCAAATCGCTCGCTCCGCTCGGACACAATGACTAGAACCCGCTCAAAATGCACCATTTCAAAAAAAACAGAACGAAATTTGTCGTTATCTCGAAGTTAAAACCGACGGGATACAAAATGGTTCACTCTTCATCTTCGGTGCCCGGTAGTGCAACACGCGGGAATAACGAAGCCATTTTTTCTATTTTCGCTCCGACCGGTAAATTACCCCAGGTTATCCAGTCATATGACGATGCCGGGCCACCCGCAACGAGCGAGGAAAAACTCGCTTTCAATCCGATCGTCGAACAGAATTCTTCGATACGCGTCGGCATGACCGGCCAGAGCAGCGTAGAGGCCAACCGTAAGGCTTCGAGT
>NZ_JBYCKP010000122.1:0-1279 GCF_057473445.1 Acidithiobacillus sp. TH-A36
AACCCCGAAGACAGCCCGCGCCTGAGCATGGATTTTCAGGATATTAGCGTGCGCGATGTGCTGCAGGTCATTGCCGATTTCACCCATCAGAATATCGTGGTTTCCAATAATGTGACCGGCAACCTGACCATTCGCCTGAAAAACGAACCCTGGAAAGAGGCTTTTAAGGTCATTCTTGAGTCGCAGGGATTGGCCGTCAAACCTATCGGCAATATTCTTTGGGTGGCGCCAGCCAATCAGATTGCCAGCCAGGAAGAAGCGACGCTCAAAGCCGAAGCCAGCGAGCGCAAGATGGAGCCCCTGGAAACCGAACTGATTCAGATCAAGTATGCCAAAGCGGCCAGCATTGCCGCCTTGCTGAAAGGCTTTGACCAGAATGGTTCTTCGGGGCACACCGGCCAGCCCATGAATCCTTATCAGCAACAGTCTTTAGCGAGCGCCCTGGGCTTGCCTAAATCCAGCATTATTGGCAATTCGCTGTTAGGTCCACGCGGATCCGTAGCCGTGGTTACCCGTACCAACAGTCTGCTGGTGCGGGATACGCCGCAGGACATTGCAAACATCAAAAAACTGATTGCCAAAATCGACAAGCCTGTGCCCCAGGTGCTGATAAAGGCGCGTATTGTCCAGATTACCACCAGTGCGGCCCATTCTCTGGGCGTGAACTGGGGCGGGACATACACTTCGAATGGCGCCGGAGGCATTATCAATCTTTCCGGAACCGGCGCTACGGGTGTCAAAGAAACCCAGGGTGGCGCGTACCCCATACAGGGCGGCGGTAACTCCACTTCGGGTACAGGTTTTACCGTTCCCGCGCTCGCCAATCTGAGCGCCTCTGATGCCGGTACGGCCCTGTCCGGTGCCTCACCCACTTCTTTAGGTTTCGCTTTGGGCACGGCGGCGGGAAATCGTATTCTGGACCTGCAACTGCAGGCTTTGCAGGTGAATAATGAGGCAAAAATCATTTCCAGCCCCAAGGTGTTGACGGAAGGCAATGAAAAAGCGGTTATTTCCCAGGGGCAGGAAATTCCTTACCAGCAATCTACCAGCAGCGGGGCCACTTCGGTGTCCTTCAAAAAAGCCGAACTGAGCCTGGATGTCACACCCCATATTGCGCCTAATGGCAAAATCACCCTCAAGGTGGATGCCCAAAATAATCAACCGGATTATGCTGATGCCCTCCCGTCCGGGATTCCCATCACGACCCAGGAAGTCAAAAGCAAATTGCTGGTCAATAATGGTCAGACCGTCGTTATCGGTGGCATCTATACCGACACCT
>NZ_JBYCKP010000123.1:0-1312 GCF_057473445.1 Acidithiobacillus sp. TH-A36
TCATCGCCCACCAGTTCGATGCTGCTACCCAGTTTTTCATTGAGTAGCTTCCAGTTTTCCCAGTCGTCTTCGGCCAAACCATCTTCCAGCAGAACCACCGGGTAATTACGAACGATTTCTGCATAATAATCGACCATTTCCGCACTGCTCAGAGCCCGGTTTTCCGTGCGCAGCTGGTATTTTCCGTCTTTGAAGAATTCCGAAGAAGCCGGATCAATGGCGATGCCGCAATCTTTTCCGGGTTCGAATCCGGCACGGCGGATGGCCTCGACCAGCAGGTCATAGGATTCATGATTGGAATCGACGGCGGGGGCAAAACCGCCTTCGTCACCCACACCCACAGAAAGATGTTTTTCGAGGAGCAGGGCCTGCAACGCATGGTAGATTTCCGCACCCCATCGTACCGATTCGCGGAAGCTGTCCGCCCCATAGGGAACCAGCATGCATTCCTGAAAATCGGCCCCCTGCCAGTGCGCATGGACGCCACCATTCAACACATTGAAACAGGGCACGGGCAGGCGGGTAGCACTGGGTCCACCCAGGTAAGCATACAATGGCAGATCACAATAATCAGCGGCGGCACGGGCGCAAGCCATGGAAACGCCGAGAATCGCATTGGCACCGAGCTTGCTTTTGTTATCCGTGCCATCCAGACCGATCATGGTCTCGTCAATGGCTTTTTGATCGCGCACATCCAGATCCTGCAAGTCGGGAGCAATGATCTCCTCAATGTTCTGAATGACCTGACGGACGCCTTTGCCCCCAAAACGATGGGAGTCGCCATCACGGAGTTCCACCGCCTCCTTGCTGCCGGTGGAAGCCCCCGAGGGAACGGCGGCGCGGGCGTGTTGCCCGTTGCTGAGATAAACTTCCACTTCTACTGTGGGATTACCGCGAGAATCCAGAATTTCGCGGGCGATAATGTCTTCAATCAAGCTGTCCATAAAACACTCTCCTGTTATTGTGGGGCAGAAACATCGAGATGAATGATTTCCAGGCGGTTGGTCCCGCCCGGATGACCCTTGCTGGGGCCTTGCGTCAGTAAAATCAAACCTTTTTCAACAGCGTTAGTGCGCAGCCAGCGACGTGCAGCCTCTTCCCAGCCACTTTCGGGACTCGGCATTTCTATAGGATAGACCCCATAGTGCAGACAGAGGCGCTGACAGGTCGACGAATGGGGACTCATGGCCAGAATCCAGGGTTCAAGCCGAAAACGCGCAATGCGTGCGGCCGTTGTTCCCGTTTCTGTAGGGGTTACTACAAACAAAGGATGCAGCCGTTCGGCGCTGTGCCGGACATTGCTGGCAATAAT
>NZ_JBYCKP010000124.1:0-1719 GCF_057473445.1 Acidithiobacillus sp. TH-A36
CGTTGCCGTTCTTCCTGCAAGCGGCTTTTTTGTTCGGAAAGCCCATTTTTCACCAAAGCCTCGCAGATTTTTCGGATGGCCGCGTGCTGGGCCGGCACCAGGATATCCGCCATGGTCTGTTCCAGCGCTGGCAGTCCACTTCTTTTCAGTAGCCTCTCATCTTTTCTGACCTTGGCCACCAGTCCTTGATGACCGGAAACCGGAACCACTTGTTGCGCGGCAATGTGCAATTGTTGCGCGGTTTTCTCCACCTGTTGCGCGATTTCCGCCTGTATCGCCGCTGCCTCCTGCAGTTCATCCCAGAGCGTATCGATCTTGTTGAGCAACACGATTTGCTGTTGCTGACTGTTCCTGGCCAGGTATTGGTCCCAGATGGATAAATCACTTTGGGTTACGCCCGTATCCGCGCCGAGCAGGAAAAGAATGGCGTCCGCATCGGCCAACATCCCGAAAGTGAGCTCCGGTTCTGCGCCAATCGCGTTGAGACCCGGGGTATCGAACACCGTCAGGCCGGCATTCAGTATGGGGTGGTCCATGTGGATAATGGCATGCCGCCAACGCGGTATGCGGACTTTTCCCAAGCCGCAGGTTGGACAAACCGTGCGCTCCATCCCTTTGGGAGTGCGGTTTAATGGGGGACACAATCCCATTTTTCGCGCTTCCTCAATATCGACGCAGATGGTTTCCGTGAGCCGTGCCAGGGCTTCTCCGCGTTTTTGCGCGTCATCCAGGGGCAGGGGAAAGCGTTGCCAGGCACTTTTTGCCTTTTTGAGCCGCTCGATGGGCACATCCAGCGTCCGGCTGGCGATAGGCAGCAACTGTATGCTGTTTGCCCCAGTGCCTGTCATCCCTTGCCGGGTGCAGCCCCGAATTTCCACCGGACACATGGTTGTTTGCCCCGAACTGGAGGGCAAAAGCCGGCTTCCTTTTCTGGATAGGTCGGGTTGTGCGGTAGGGGCGTCATCCGCAAAAAACAGGGCATTGATGAGTTCGGTTTTTCCTCGGGAAAATTCTCCCACGAAGGCTACCCGCAAGGCGGCCCGCTGGACATCACGCGCCAGGGTTTCCATTTTCAGCATGGTGCCGCTGGGCAAGAGGTCCAAATCGGCCGTCAGACCAGCAATATCCTGCAAGGCCAAAATCAGTTGTTGCCGCCACTGATGGAGTATATCGAGACCGGAAACAATCGGGGATGTATTCATGTTAAGTGCCTGCTCTTGGTTTGCGCATAATGAAGGGCTCCTCGTCATTTCAAGTGGGTAGCCTGAGATCCAGCTTGCCCAGGATCAGGTAGGCCATGTTGATAAAGTTCTTGTGCGTACGGTAACCCCGAGCCTTGGCCTTGGCGGATTGAATGAGGCTGTTGAAACCTTCCAGAATTCCATTGGTGATCTGGCTCTCGAACCATCGGAGCACGCCATCCCAGTGATTCATGATGGTGTAGGCGATCTTGACGATAGGCGGCAGATCGCTGGTTCTGGCGTTTTCCAACCAGGCTTTCAAGAGGGTAGCCCCCTGATGGCGATTCTTGATCGTGAAGATGTCCTGAAAGGTCAGGCGGAACTGGTAGGCCTGCGCCGTCTTGAGGTTCTGGTCTTTGAGTAATGCCTGCAGCTTTTCTTTCTGCTTCACCTTGAGGTTGCAATCGTTCTTGAGCCAGAGCCAGCGGGTCTTTTTGAGATTTGGCTGAGTGAGGACTTCCCCCTTGCGCACGTCGTC
>NZ_JBYCKP010000125.1:0-7894 GCF_057473445.1 Acidithiobacillus sp. TH-A36
CACGGAGCAAAGAAACTGATTACTGTGACGTCCATAGCTGTTGAACGCCTTTTGTCTCGAAATGAATTTCGATCACACCGCGCTGGCCTACCGATGAAAATTGATGGGCAGTCGATTGTTGCGTGTTGGATTGAAGTCTAGCAACAAGATGACTCATGGATTTGGAATACGAGATTTCACTTTTAAGGAATGCCCATGCCAAACGTTTCAATAGCAAACATAGACAACAATGCTTCTATCGGAGCAGGCGCATTTATTTCGTCGTTGTGGGTGGATCTCTTTCCCGCTGGTCTAGTAGAAGAATTAAGCGAACATCCATTTTTAACGGGTTGCAGACGCAGAATAGTGACAAAAGCAGCACTCACTAGCTTCCTCGTGCAGCATCAATACTACTCAAGCCATTTCACCCGCTATCTATGCGCAATGATGGCATCATTACCATCCAGTAACGATATGCGAGAAATATCCGCTAATCTCTTTGAAGAAATGGGATTGAATACATCCGAAAAAATCACGCATTCTGAACTTTACAATATTACCTTGTCTGATCTCGGGGTGCGACCGGATTCCGAGCCTCTGCTTCAGGAGACCAAGCGGCTCCAAGATACCATGTACCATTATTGCCGGAGTTCTGATCCGCTTGATGGTCTTTCAGCATTGTGCTTAGGCGCTGAGGCAATTGTGCCTATTATTTATGGGGCAGTAATAGATGGGCTGCATGGGAGCGGTGAGAGCGGGTCTAGTTTGTATTATTTCCAGTTACATGTTAGCGAAGATGAAAACCACGCGCTCACGATGCGACGGATCATCGACCGGATTCTCATAGAACGCCCCTATAAGCGCAGGATGGTACATGCGATAGCTGAAGACTTGGTGAGGCAGCGCATGGATCTGATGACCGCAGTGCTTATAGTATAGGAGGGAATATGAACGCGCCAGCCGACGTAATGAAGCCAGATGACCGCTCGTTTGATTCAAGGGATTTTTGGAGGGTTAGCCGATCGATAATCTCAAAACTCCCGGATACGCTCCATCATCCAGGCGTGTGTACTAGCCAGAATGCCGGAGCTAAGCACTTTTCTGATGAGCGTAAACACCCTGTTTATTTGGTCGATCTTCCAACAAAGTCTATAAGTATGACCATAGGTATTATTCAACCAGGACAGCATACAAATCGGCATCGCCATAACTATGAGTCCGTAATTTACGTCGTGAAGGGAGAAGGTACTACGTTCATTGAGGACCACGAGATTATTTGGAAGGCCGGTGACGCAATATATATACCTGTATGGGCGTGGCATCATCACAAAAATAACAGTACCAACGTATCGTGCCAGTATGTTGCATGCGAGAATGCTCCACTGCTACAGAATCTCGGGGGTATTGCTGTGCGCGAAGAGACGGATGAGCTTTGACAGTTCTACTCAGTAATGTGGTGTAAAATACGCTCATGGCGCCAACACACCACCCAGAAGGACGATTGCACAACTACAAAAGCAATTAAAGGGAGCTTGAGCAAATTCTATCAACTAGTTTACCAGGGAGTTCCAGATGCATGATCCTATTGTTTATGAGGCGGAGTACGATGACGATAAGTACTGGGAACGGGTCAATCGGAATCTAGGATGGCTTGGAAACAGCGAGGCCGAACAAAGAGAGCGCCAAAGTATGATAAAAAATGTTACAGTTGGGGTAGCAGGCACTGGGGGCATAGGTGGTGCTACTGCGGAAAGGCTGGCGCGGATGGGAGTAACGCACCTTAAGGTCGCTGATCCGGAGGTTTTTGATCTTTCAAACTGAAGTTTAGACATGTATGAACTAGAGTTCCGTATCTATGCCAAATAATTTCCAGAATTCAGTCTGTCCGGTACTGGATACAGAGACTTTTCGGTCACCAGTTTTTTTCTTTATCCATCCCATCTCCTGTAACCGCGCCATCATCGCGGCTCCTAATGCTCCGCCAATATGAGGACGTCGCTCGCTCCAGTCGATACAACGTCGGGCAAAATGCCGCTGCTGTTGGCGGAGTGCTGTAATATCCAGACCGAGATCTTTGAATCTGGCTTCCCCCGCTCCCGTAACGTGAAAATCCCGCTCTTGCAAGATTATCCATTCCTTTTCCTGGAGCGCGTCCGCCAATGATACTGCAATGCGCCCAGCCAGATGATCGTAACAACTCCGTGCAACGTGCAATCGATCGATCGTAGTACGGTCCCTCCGATCTCTTATCGGTGGCAGGCTAGACAAAGCTAATAAATTCTCGATGGCATCAACAACAGTTGGGTTGGCCAATCGGTAGTAACGATAGCGCAGACAACGTTCCACCACCAGCAATTCCGCCTGGACCATAAGTGCCAGATGATGACTAGCGGTTTGTGGAGTAATTCCGGCTCGGTATGCCAATTCACTGGCTGGTAACGCAACACCGCCCGCCAGAGCATAGACCATGGTCATACGGGTTGGCACCGCTAGCAATGCAGCGGTTTTCGTAACATCCATACGCTCGGCGCTCTCCTTATTGCACATTTCGATGATCATGGAAGCAGGGCGACAAGTCAACATGGTATACTTACCGCCATCTGCTCAACGAACTTTGGAGGACACCGTGATCTTGTGCCTTGTGACCATAAACCACCATGACAGACATGAATTCAAATGACTAACCAACCTAGTCGTTCAACTATCACACTGATCGCTGTCTGCTTCGGGCTGTTTATGATTCAACTCGACCTTACTGTGGTGAATGTCGCGCTCAAAAGCATTCAGGATAATCTGCATGCAGGCATCACGGCCCTGCAATGGGTGGTCGATGCCTATGCCATTTTGTTCTCCAGCCTGATGCTGACGACCGGCGATCTGGGCGATCTTTTTGGCCGCCGCCGGATGTATATCGGCGGAATGGTGCTTTTCGTGCTGGGGTCCATCTCCTGCGCAGTGGCGCCTTCCTATGCGTTTTTAATCGGCGCGAGAAGCCTGCAGGGGCTTGGTGCCGCTGCCGCATTACCCAACTCGCTGGCTATTCTGAGAAACGTTTTTCCCGACGCCCGGCTACGCGCGCGGGCCATCGGCTGGTGGGCAGGCGTGTCGGGTCTTGCGGTGGTCGCGGGGCCGACTCTGGGGGGATTTCTGGTCGGAGCCTTTGGTTGGCGCTCCGTGTTCTGGATCAACGTGCCGGTAGGGGTTCTGGGTCTTTGGCTGGCCATCGGATTTGTCACGGAGTCTTCCCATCCACAGGGACGGAAGCTGGATATCTGGGGACAGATTCTTGCTGCTTCCGCACTGGCCAGCCTTATTTTCGCCATCATTGAGGGTCAGCCCCTCGGCTGGGGGAATGTCCCGGTCATTGCCGCATTCGTGTGGGCGGGAATGAGCGGTGTGGCCCTGTGCTTGGTGGAACGACGCCATGCCCATCCTATGCTGGACTTCCGGTTTTTCCGGCAACCGGTATTCACCGCAGCCAATGCGGCTTCTGGTCTCATGAATTTTGGCGTGTTCGCGACGCTGTTCGCGTTCAGCTTATACCTGCTGCGTATCCAGCAATTGTCGCCCGAACAGGTGGGTCTACGCCTGGCCGTGATGTTTGCGCCGTTCGCCTTGAGCTTGCCCTTTGGTGGCCGCATCACCGGGCATTTTGGCAGCCGTTACCCTGCCGCGCTCGGTTTGGGCGCCACGGGAGCGGGGATGCTGTTGCTCTCATGGGTGCCTAAAGTGCCGGACGAAGCACTGATGTACTCTGCGCTGTTGGTCATTGGCTTGGGTCTAGCGGCGGCAACGCCCGCTTTGGTGGCTTCCGCCATTGGTGCTCTGCCCCCGGAAAGATCAGGGGCCGCCTCCGCGTTCAACAACACCAGCCGTCAGGCTGGCGGCGCTTTGGGCGTGGCGCTATTGGGTGGGCTGGTCGGCGTCGACGCATCCATATCCACCGCTGGCGTTGAGACCGCCATTCAGGGCAGTGCTGCCGCGTTGTTGCTGGCTGGATTTGTTTCATGGCGGTTTATTCGCCGCGAGTGAAAATGCGCAGTTCACTGAGCGTGGTGTCTTCACCTCGCAAGGAGCGAGTCTGCTGGGCATCGACCCTCTCGGCGGAACTGGTACATTACCCGAATGAAGGCGCAAGGACAGGAGGATTTCTGCGCAGGCGATCAGGATTTCGATGATGCCACAGGCAAGTATCCGGTTGGCGTCTATGCCCTCGGGCGGGATAGTATGTACTGCCGGAGGGGACCAAGAGCTGAAGATGGCATAATCCAGGTTCAGCGAGGAGTTCGCCGAGCCGCAACAGCGGCTTATCCATGCTTCTTCACTATTACTTGGCATTCATGGCCAGATGCCGGACCAAATGGTACACTTACGTCGCATTCTAAAATGTAAGGCACGGTAGGGCGCACAACGGCACCAAGGTAATGACAACCATCCGCAACTTGGACCACTGATGCAAACCTATAAAATCCGCCGTATTTTAGGAACCCGAAAGAATGGCGTCACACTGCCATCCCTATGCACGTTGGAAGCCGCGCTGAAGTTTGACAGTCCAGAGTCTCCCCACTGCGTCTACAACGAATACGTCGCCCATCGCCTCGCGCAAACTTTGCATGCGCCAGTAGCCGAAGGGGTGCTCACCACTACCGGTGACGGCCAAGTTTATGCGAGTCTCCTGTTGCATTCTCCGGGAATTAACCTGCCAGACGTGCTTGATCCGCAGCTCGATCGTATCGCTCAGATGTACCCGAATATGGTGGCCGCCCTGGTGGCCTTCGACCTCTTTATCGGCAACGGGGATCGTGCCCGCAATCTGAAGGCGGCCCTGGTCACTCCTCATGTGCGGCTCTTCGCCGCTTTCGATCACAGTCATGCCCTGCTTGGGGTCGAAAGCAATCCGACGAATAGCATCCGTAAATTGGCCGAGGGGGACCTCATCGTGCGTCGCCATCCCTTTTATGGGCGTGTCCAGGCCGTTTTCCTGGAAGGCTGGATCAGCCGCATCGTGGCATTGCCTGATGACTATATCCGGGAGTGCTGCCGAATGGGTAAGCCCTTCCGGGCCGTGTCCGAAGAGTTGCAACAATTCCTCGCTGACGCAATGATTAAGCGGAAAGCAGCACTCCCCGTCATCGTGCAAGGGCATGCCAGTTTCATCAGGAGTCGCCCATGATCGTGGAATACCGCCTCTTGCAGTATCGAGAGCATCCAGAGCGCCAGGAGGGCCGCAACTTCGCGCTGCTGGCGAGGGCTGGCGGCCAGACCCATGTGCGCGCCATCGGAATGAAGCGGAATGGTTTCATTGATCTGAATTATTATCGGGCGATCGCGCCTCGCCAGATTCAGGAGCACTGGGTGTTCGGGGAGTGGTTGCAGTGGTTACAAGACATCGCCACCTGGGACGGCGCTTGGAACTCCGATAACCCTCTCGTTGATACGTTGTTTGCCAGCCTTGCTGCTCAGGAACGGCAAATTGTGGCAACCGCACCGCGCACCGAGGAATGGTCAGGATCCCACGATGTGGAGGTCATGCTGGATAACCTTGAAGATCGCCTGATCGGCACGATGACCAAGCCGCCAGAGAAACCCTTCTCTGAATGGATTGAGGATGCCTTACTCACGTCAGAACTGGTGTATCGCAAGGGCTTCTCCCGAGAGGTTGAGGTGTCCTTTGATTTGCCAGGAGGCAGGCCTTTTGTAACTACTTTCCCCTACGCCATCATCGAAGAGCCTCGTATGGGATTCAAGGCCATTGCGTTTCATGGAGCGAAAAAAGACATCCAGCAAAAGGTCAATGATGCCCTGCTCAGTTTTCAGCGAGCCGTAGAGTCCGGGTTTCTGGTAAAAGAACGATGTATCGTCCTCACGCAGACCATCCCCAAGGTCAATAAAATCTATGCCGAGGGGTTGGAGGAGATGGCGCAATTGGTGAATGTAACTGCTAAGGATGCGCCGGATCGCCTGCGGACGTTAGCCGCTTAATTGGTGGCGGACACGGCTGATGGGGGCTCAATGTCTGGCGCACAACAGGCCGCTGCCCAACGCCATTTCTCCAGGCAGGGCAGCCGCTTTATTGCCAACTCGGCCTGTGCCGCACTGCGATGGTCAGGATAGGCCCGGCGGGCGAGCACTCGTACTGGTGGATTCATGCGCGTATATCTGGCCCCCTTGCCGGTCACATGCTGCTGATAGCGTTTTTCGACATCCAGCGCGATACCGGTGTATAGACCGCCACCCCGGCACTCGATCAGATACAGCCACCACGTCCTATCGGCTGGCAACTTTGACCTCTACTTCGGCGGTGAGCCTCGGGTCAATCATTTGGAGATATTTGACGGCCGTGTAGTCGGTGATCCCAAAGGCCTTGACCAGCACCTTGGGGTGCCGTAACCCCCCGAGATAGGCGTAGTAAATGGCGGTAGTAAACAGACTGTCTGCCGTCACACCCTGTTTTTTGAGATAATAGCTGACCATGGCTTCGTGCAGGTGGCCACCATGCCGACGCCCAGGAAAGAGCCAGTCGGTGTCATCGGTCTCTTCCATGGTCGCCAGCGCGCGACGCTGCTCCAAGTAGCGTGCCAGGAGATGGCCCACGCGCGGGTCCAGGGTAATCTCGGTGCGACCGAAAATCACCCGATACATCCCGTCCGTGGCGCCCTGCGCCAGATCGGTTAAGCGCAACCGGACGAGGCGTTTGGCGGGTTGTGCATACAGCAGCATGAGCGTGCTGATCAGGGATGCCTTGAGTACATCGTCTGCGGGGTTGAGCCAGGCGCGGAGCAGGCCGGCATAACGATCCCGGTCCAGAATAAGCCCTTTGGGCAGATTGCGTTGCACGGACTCGATCTTGAGCTTGCGGAAGAGTTTTTCCTTGCGGTTCAGAAAGCGCACGAAGGCGCGGATGCCGTCCCGATAACCGGGGTGCTCCACCAAAAAACGGTCCAGTTGCATCTGCTGAATTTGCTGCACCCCGGCCGCCGGGCCGACCTCCAGAAAATCCAGGAATACTTTCGCCGCCCGTAGCGCGGTGGTTACGGTGCGCGGCACGAAACGCTGTTGCTTGCCTTGCCACCCCCGGGTCCGGTAGCGGGCATTGATTTCCGCAAGGTGGGCGTGAAAACGCCGGAGCAACCCCGCATACCATTGGCCGTCAGATGCCGTCAGCAATGCGATCTGCGCGGCTTCGGCGCTGGCCGCCTGCAGGGTTTCATCGCTAAAGGCGGGTACGATGCCATGACGTATCAGATAACTCTGTGGCACCGCATAACGGCGCAACCCTTCCCGACCCAGAGCCATAATGAGCTTTTCGGCGGTGATGTCGCCGGGGGTGGTGAACAGGGTATCGAGCTTCGCGAAGTACAGAAAATATTTTTCCAGGCGCATAGCCGCTGGCTGGGCGCCGACGCGTTCCCGCAATTCCAGCGTAAATCCTGAGAAGGCTTCCTTGGCCCAAGGACGGGACAAGAGTGCTGTGGCGCTGCTCATGCGCCTTTCGACAGCATCTTTCCAATAGCACGCCTCGCAGCGGGTTTTGCTGTGGGCGCGCCCTTCCTGACCGCATTGCGGGCAGATGAAGGGGCCTGTGCGTTCCAGACATTGCTTGCAGACAATGCGCCCCTGCCCATCCGGTCCTGCAGGACGCCGATGCTTGCCGCAGGAAGGACAGGTGATATAACTTTTGCGCCGACAATGGTTGCAGACAGGCTCCGTGAATCCCTCCTGGAAATCCCGAGAGAGCCGCAGACTTTTCTGCCCACAGACCGCGCAAGGCCGGGGTTCTTTGTAGTAACGCACACAGGAGGGGCACACCGCCCCTTCCTCCACCGTGAGGCCGGCACGGGGTACGGGTTTGCCACAGCGGACACAGTGCCGATCATGGGCCTTGCAGGAACGACAGGTCACCGGTGTTTTGCCG
>NZ_JBYCKP010000126.1:0-4048 GCF_057473445.1 Acidithiobacillus sp. TH-A36
GCCTCTTATCCGAACTGGTTTTTGCGCATGGCCCAACTCATGATCAGCATGCCTAATCCAAAGGCGGCCGAGAACCCGATGATGATCCAACTGTATATGGACGAACCGGCTTGTGGAGCCAGCGCGAACAGAAACTGGAGGGCTACCGCCAGGGCCAGATAAGCGCCAGAGCCAATAATCAGCACGAGTTCCTTGTTTTTAATGTTGCGGATCACCCAGACCCCTTCGAGGACTCCCGACAAGGCCACCCAGACGAATACGGTCAGAAGAATGTAAAGCGTAGGCCCCGCACTCAGATCCCAATAGATGACGATGATGCCTGCGGCAATGCCTAACAGACCTTTAAAAATCACGGCCAGACGGGTCCACACACCATCAATCTGGTGACCTAAGGCTACGCTCAGCGCATAAAAACCATCGAATAGTACATAAATGGCAAAAAACCAGACCAGTAATGGAATGGTTGCCTTGAAATCGGCCAGGGCCACCAGGGCATACACCAATGCAGCCATTCCGCGAATGGCCAGCAGTGGCCAGGAATAAAAACCGCCACTTTTTTTGATAATCTGTACTGAAGAAGTTGCTGTAGTCATATTTCACCTCCTGGATGTAACTTGTCAGATCAAAATCAAAGCCGACCGCCGTCGGTCATCTATAAAACATAGCAGACCTAATCCTCGCTGGAATGAATATGGTCACCCACCCAAAGGGCCGCCATCAGTACAATGACGGCGATACTCATGGTCAATACGGACATCGCTTTGAGATGATCGACATCCACCACCAGATAGCGGGCGATGGCCGTCACGGCGACATAAATCAGAAAGCGCACGGGCAGTTTTCCGGTTTTGAAATAAATGCCGGTCATGGCCCCGATTTCCAGATACACAAAAAGCAGCAGCAAATCCTGCAAGGTCGCATAGCCACGATGAATCAGGTGCACATAAAAATGCGTAGCCGACCAGATGATGCTGGCACCAATGATGAACAAGGACAGTGATTTGAAAATCTCGACCATGGTGCCACCCGTGCGATGTGCCCGTTTGAACATTTCCAGTATGCCGACATTGCGAGTCATCAGCCGGCCATCTTTTTTTTACCGGATGCATTCATGGTTTTGAGGACCCGGTAAGCGATGGAGATGACATTGCGGAGTACATAGATCGTTTTTCCGGACAGCACGAGGCGTATTAGGGCAAAAATCCCGCCACTGCCTGACCCGCCTTTCTGCTCCGCATCGTCCAGACCATCACGGATGGAGCAGACCAGTGCCCGCGCACCTGATGCCATGTTGCCTCCCCCACAGCGGGCAACCATCGTCCGGGCTTCAATGGCGACCGAGGCCCAGACACCAATCGCTTTTTGCAAATCATTCAGGTTTTTGTGGAGTATCTCATCCTGCATGACTTCCGGCAGGGTGGCAGCCAGGGTTTCCCAGGCGACTACCAGTTCTCCCGACCAGCGGCTGGCATCGTCTACCAGTCCTGAAACGCGCGCCGTCAGGGAAGGTGAGGCCCCCTGGATAAGGCCGGTTATCCGTTTCAGGATATCAGTCCATTCTACGGTGGCCATGCCCAGTTGCTGCATGGTGCCGGATTTGGCCAGATCGCCGAGCACTTCCGGCAGGGTTTCCATCAGCGTACTCATGGCGACCAGCAGCGGTTCCAGCATGCGGACACCGGATTCGACCCGCGCCTCCAGGTCGGCGGCAGAATGCACGCCGGTGACCTGAGCCAGTTTTTGGGTGGCCGACCAGAGGTGGCCTGCTTCACAGGCGATATGCAGGGCAGCACTGCGGACATCGGTATCGGCAGTTACCTCGTCCAGCATGGCGTACAGTAAACGTAACTGATCCTCGATGGCATGACTGAGGTCCAGCACCTGCGACCAATCCGGCGTTTCCGTCGGGTTATTGACGGCTTGACTCATTTCGGCAGCACTCATCACATTTGTCCTCCTTTGAAAAGATAACGGGCCCTGGCGCAGATCTGCAGACAATCTGCGCCAGGGGGATGCCCTCAGCCCACTTTGCGGAGATGGGCGGGTTCGTCACTTTTCAGACGGGAAATGCCGAGCATCTGGAAGACCAGTTTTTCATAAAAAGGCTCAGAAACCCCGGCTTTCATTTTGGCGAGGAAGTATTTTTCAAAGGCAATCTTGGACCAATGCACCCAGGGCCCTTCTCCGAACCAGTCAACACGCCGGGGTTTGAATTGGGGTAAGGCCACAAAAGCGGCGCCGCTCGTGCCCATGTCGGCCAGACAGATGGCGTTCCAGGTGCCCATTTCGGCAGTGGGTGCCTTGCCCTGAATTTCTGCCTGAATGTTGTGGACGAGGGCGGTGACCATGGATTCGATCATATAGCCGGTTTTGGGCGCCCCGGTGGGTACCGGAGTCTGTTCTACCGGAGGAATGGCAATACAAACGCCCGCCGAGTAAATGTTGGGATATTTGGGGCTGCGTTGATGTTCGTCGACGATGACAAAGCCCTTGGGATTACAGAGCTCCGGCACCTTGGCTACGGCATCTACGCCCTTGAAAGAAGGCAGCATCATCGAAAAACCGAAGTCATGGGTGCCGACGCCGATTTTTTCGCCTTTTGCATTCAGGTGCTCGCAGAACATTTTGCCATCTTCGACTTTGGTGGTGTTCATGTTGGTGTGTACCTGAACCCCCATTTCTCCAAGGCCCCGGGTCAGAATTTCCTGGGAGTCCCCGACGCCACCCAGACCCAGGTGGCCGACATAAGGCTCGGAAGTGATGAAGTGGAATTCCTTGATTTTGCTGCGCGCTCCGCGTTTTTCCAGATCACTGAGGACAATCATGGCGTATTCATAGGCGGGTCCAAAGCAGCTGGCTCCGGGCATGGCGCCGATGATAATCGGGTCGGGATTGTTGGAGTCCAGCAGGTTCATGTAAGCCGCATAGGCTTTTTCAGCATGATCGACGGTGCAAATGGAATGGGTCGACTTCTGATGTCCGGCATGGGGACCGGATCCGGGAACGGCATCGAAAGCCAGAGCGGGTCCCGTGGTGATGATCAGATAGTCATAATGGACACTGGAACCATTGGCGAGATCAATGGTGTTGCGTTCCGGATCAATGCGGTCGGCGCGCTGGGCAATAAAATTGATGCGCTTGCGACTGGTATGCGGCTCAATATCAAATACGATTTGCTCCCGCTGCCGCCAGCCCACACCGACCCAGGGATTGGAAGGAACGAACTGGAAATAAGGATTTTCGCTGATCAGCGTCACCTCATGTTTGGGGCCGAGCAGGTCCCGCATCTCATAGGCGGCGGGCATGCCGCCGGTTCCTGCGCCTAAAATCACTACATGTGCCATGGTCAATACTCCTTATTCAAAGCGAAAACGAACAGCTGACGAACGACGGATCAACATCCGCTAAAGATGGATTTTCAATGCCCACCGTATGCGGCTTTTTTGCTTAACCTCCCCCGAAAGACCCAAATCTGATACCAGTTGTACATGATCATGACCGGCACAAATCCCGTCATGAAAAGGGTGAAGACCGCCAGGGAGTTGGCTGGATTGCCGGATAGGGCGATAGGCCAGGTTTCTGGCACGACATAGGGATACATGGTGGCGAACATGGCCATCCAGAGAAATGCCACCACACCCTCGCCCCAGAGCAGGGCGGCAATATCCCGCTGCAGGGAATGATTGATCATCGATTTGTAGGCAAAGAACAGCACAATGACCAGCCAGATCGCCCAGATCCACCAATGGGCACCGCTCCATTTGGCCGCTGCCCAGGGGAAAATGGCGTAGGACCAGATCAAGGTAACGAGAATGGCGATCAGCGCCAGAAAAGAAAATACGGTAGTCCACTTGCGGGCGCGTTCATGAATGGGGTCTCCCGGTATGAAGCGGGCACATAAATACAGTCCACCGGCAAGACCTGCCGCAATGACGGCCCCGCAACCGACCCATATACTGAAAGGACTTAAGAAGGTGAAGGCCTGTCCGGAATAATGGAGTACCGGATCCGTGGAAGCAGGGAGACCGTGTCCCTGTATTTCCAGGGC
>NZ_JBYCKP010000127.1:0-2326 GCF_057473445.1 Acidithiobacillus sp. TH-A36
GGAATTTCAGCCAGCAATCCGGAAATAATGGCGATGGCCAAAGGTGCCTGCATTTGTGCCCCGGCACCCATCCCCAAGGCCAGCGGCATGAGGGCCAAAATGGCGATAATGGCCGTCATCAGCACCGGCCGTAGCCGCGCCTTACCAGCCCGAACCAGTTCATGGGACTCCGCAGACTGCGCTTCCGCAAAAAAGAAAATCGCCGTTTCCGTGACAATGCCAACAATCATGGTCATCCCGATCATGGCGGTAATATTACGCTCAGTGCCGGTCAGCCACAGACCAACAAACACACTGCCCAAAGCCAGAAGCGCCGTAGCGAGAATACTCAGGACCACGGTAAAACGCTCGTAGAGAAACAGCAGCAATACCGTCACCAGCAGAATGGCCGCCAGCAGCACCAGCGCCAGTTCGCGCATGGACTGTTGTTGTTCGCGATACAATCCGCCATATTGCAGGTAGACCCCTCGGGGTAACTGCAGGTGGGCCAGACGGACCTTCACCTCGCCCATCACCGTACTCATCGCCCGCCCCTCAATGCGGGCTGTCACTGCCACCATGGGTTTGAGGTTTTCGGAGTTCAGTTCCGCCTGCCCGGACTGCATACGAATTTCGGCCACCTGCCCCAGGGTCAGATAATGCCCATCGGGGGCAATTATGGGGAGTTGTCGCAGGCGATGGATTTCACTCCAGAGTGCATGGGGAGCGCGGACGCGGACCCCGATCATTTCCTGGCCTTGGGGTATTCGACTGACCACACGGCCCTCCATCAAGGTTTGCAACTGGCTGCTGACCTGACCGGGAGTCATTCCCGCCAGGGCCGCCTTCACCGGATCCACATGAATATCAACGGCGTCACCGGCAATGACAATCCCATCAAAAACCTCGACAACACCCGGCACCTGCCGGATTTGTCCAGCCACTTGCCGGGCCAGTTTTTGCAGCGTGTGGGGATCCGCACCGAAGAGCTTGATTTCGACAGGCTGAGGGACGGCGGTTAAATCTCCGATAAGATCTTCCATCAGTTGCCCCGTTTGCACCCGCAACCCCGGAACCTGATTATGAACCTGCGCACGAACACCCTGCATCACCTGCCAGATGGTGTGCTGTCGCTGCGCCTTGAGGCGGATGAAAAAGTCTCCGGTGTTCGCTTCGGTGATGCCTCCGCCCAACTGCAGACCCGTGCGCCGTGAATAACTGGCCACATCCCGATTCTGGGCGAGAATCTGCTGTACCTGATCCAGCAGTCGATCCGTTTCCGCCAGAGAAGTACCGGGAGCAGCGGTATAATCCAGCACGAAGCCCCCCTCGTCCATCGCGGGCATGAAACCACTGCCCACCTGGGTGTAGGACCATCCTCCCAACAGCAGAAAGGCCAGCACAATCAAAGATAAAAACAATGGTCGCCGCAACAGTTTTTCCAGATAGTGCCCATACATGCGGCTGAACCAGGCCAAAAAACGGCCCTGATGTTCGGCCTGCTCGGCATCCCGGGGTCTCAGGAGCAGATCGGCGAGGAGGGGCACCGCCAGATAAGCCACCAGAAAGGACACCAGCAGGGCCGCTGCAATGGAAATGGCCAATGCCTGAAAAAAAGCACCGGTAACCCCGGATAAAAAGGCCAGCGGTATAAAAATGATGATGGTTGCTGCCGATGAGCCCGCCAGGGGTTTACTCATTTCCAGGGCAGAATGCAGCACGGACACCGGCTTACCTTCACCGGGGTTCTCGGTAATGCGGCGCATGATGTGTTCGAGCATGACCACGGCATCATCTACCACCAGGCCCACAGCTGCCGCCATGCCCCCCAGCGTCATGATGTTAAAGCTCTGGTGCAACACATAAAGGATCAGCACGCTGGCAAGGAGCACACTGGGCAGCACAATGGCCACAATGAAGGTCAGCCGCAAGTTCCGCAAAAAAACCAGCAATACCAGAGCCGCCAAAGCTGCGCCGATAAAAATGGCATCCCGCACACTGGATGCAGCGGCGGTAATCAACTGACTCTGATCGTACCAGGTACTCAGCTTTATCCCTGCCGGAATGCTCTTGGCATCCTTGCGCAGCAGAGTCCGGATATCCTGATCAATGGCCACCGTATTGGCACCCATCTGTTGCTTGATATTGACCAGCACAGCGTTTTTGCCATTGGCCGTTACTGTGGTCCACTGGGGTGCGGTTCCTACCCGGACCTCGGCAACATCGGCCAGGTCCACGACCCCGGCCGTACCGGTCTTCAGCACGATATGACGGATATCCTGCACATTTTTCAGGGGGCTTTCACTCAGAATCTGATAGAGGCGGTAATGTCGTTGCAAACGACCCA
>NZ_JBYCKP010000128.1:0-1879 GCF_057473445.1 Acidithiobacillus sp. TH-A36
AGCATCGGCACGATGAGCATGGCGGTGAACGCAACTACGGGTGCCCAGAAGAAAACCCAGGTGGCAGATTCGGGTACCAGCAACGACTTGTTGAACAGTTTCCAGAGATCGCGATAGGGCTGGAAAATGGAAGGCCCTTGACCGCGCTGAACACGCTCCTCCACGGTGGTGATGAAGCCGTGCAGCAGTGGTGCCAGAAACATCACGGTGAGCACTTGCCCACACTGCAGGACGATATCGCCAAGCATAGATTCCCCTTATAAGTTTAACTAACGACCAGTTACCCAACCTTGCAGTCGGGATCTGTAGGAGTCATTAGCCTATAAAGGCGGTTATTGGGCGGAATCCATCGCCATAATTTGTGTTGATGATATGCAGAGACAGAAAACGGGTCAAGCGCGTTTTATTCTAAAAACGGCAGTTGCCGTGGGTGTTTTGCAGCGACTTTTGTTCTGAGCCGTTGTTGTTCTTGGCGAAATCCTGCGTCCGTCAGGAGAGCTGTCTGAGCCCAAAGGGCGAGTTCTCTCCTGACAGCAGGATGAGCCTTAGAACAACAGGCGAGGAACAACGGAGCAAAAAGCACCCACGTCAACTGACGTTTTTAGGTTTATGCAAGACGCCATCATTCAGGGCTGTCCGTCGGCCTGATAAATGGCATGAGGACTGATGAAGCGGCTCAGGCGCTGGGCGAGGCTGGCGGCAAGCGGGACGCCCTTATCCAGCGCCTCGGAGTTCAGCAGGATGACAATGGTGTCTTTGCTTTTAGGAGCGTAGATGGCTATGGATTCGAATCCGGCCTGACGGCTGGCATTGCCAACCCAACCATGGTTGACAAACGATCCCCAGCGATACTCTACGGAAGTCGTTGTTTGTCCAGATGCCGGGGACTGCGGATACGCCGCCAGTATGTGATTATATTCAGTCAGGTTCGCATTGATTTTTGCCCAGTCGCGCAGATCAGAGGCGGTTGCGGTCATTGCCCCGGCGGCCCAGAACTGCGAAGGATTCCAGGCGACGGGTTGCAGGTTTTGGGTAGTATTATTGCGGGCATATCCACGAACCTGCAGAAAAGGATCTGCGAAGCTGGTGGAAAAAGTCGTGCTGTTTAAGCGGTTAGGCTGCAGGACTTGTTCGGTGATGACCCGGGACAAGGGCTTGCCGGTAACCTTCTCAATGATCAGACCCAATAAAATCGTGTTGGTGCTGGAATAGTCAAAACGACTGCCCGGCTTGAACAACAGCGGATGGGTGAAGCTGTAATGCAGGAGCTGATCGGGCAGCAGGCGGGCTTCCGGATTTTTCTGAATGGCGTCCAGATAGGCGGCCTGTTTGCTGAAATCCACCAGGCCGCTGCGCATTTGGGCAAGGTCTGCGACAGTCATGTGCTCGCCATCAGGGACACCACTTACGTATCGGGAAACGGGCGCGCTGAGTTGAATTTTATCGGCCTTGGCAAGATCCAGAACCGCTCTCACTGTAAAGGCGGTGCTGAGTTGTCCAATAGGCATATTCATGCGTACGCTCATAGCGGTTTTTTCGGCTGAATTTGCTGTCCCGAAAGCTTGCAGATAGACAGGTCGCCCTGATTGCCAGATGCCGACGATAGCACCCAGAACCTTTGCCTTTTGGAGATGTTCGGCGATAAATTGGGTATACATGCTGGCGGTGTTGTGAAAACCGGAAACACCGGATAAACCGGAAAGCGCTGAAGCCTGAGCCGAAACACCAGCTGCCACACAGGAAAGTACAAGGGTAGACAAGAGAATGTGCTTTGGAGAAATCATGCTGTTCTGGTCCTTATGCAAGATGAATTGCCATTTCCATGCCTGCTGGTGAAAGCTGCAGTTTCATGGGGCAAGGCGCGGGCTTAGGATAACGC
>NZ_JBYCKP010000129.1:0-2976 GCF_057473445.1 Acidithiobacillus sp. TH-A36
TTCTTCATTGCGGGTAACACCCCCCTGTCCTCATTTTGGATTGTGCGGCGGTTGCAGTTTGCAGCATCTGGATGTGAGCGCGCAGGTGGCCATCAAGCAGCGGCAGTTGGAGGATAACCTCTGGCGCATTGGAAAAGTGCGTCCACAGAGAATTCTCCCACCCATTTTTGGTCCGGGTTTGGCTTATCGAAGCAAGGCCCGCCTTTCGGTGCGGACCCCCAAAACCCGTGGTGCTCTGGTGGGTTTTCGAGAACGTAGCAGCAACTACGTGGTAGATATGAACCAGTGTCTGGTGCTCGACCCCCGCGTTGGCCAGCGTATTCCGGAACTGCGGGTCCTGATTGGCAAAATGCAGTCTCCCCAGGATTTCCCCCAGATTGAAGTAGCTTGTACCCCCGACGCTGTAGCTTTGGTGTTTCGGCATATGCGTCCCCTGGCGGACAGTGATCTCATGCATTTACGTCAATTTGGACTGGATCACGACCTGCAAATCTGGTTGCAGCCGCGCGGTCCCGATACTTTGCATCCGCTGATCCCCGAACAACCGTCCGCCCTGCATTATGACCTGCCGGATTATCAACTGCGGATGCGTTTTGATCCGTTGGTATTTACTCAGGTGAATCAGTCTGTCAATCAGGTGACGGTGCGCCGTGCCATGGCTCTGCTCCGTCCTCAGGCCGGTGACCATATTCTTGATCTGTTTTGTGGCTTAGGGAACTTCACCTTGCCCATGGCGCGTTTGGGCGCGAATGTGCTGGGCGTTGAAGGCGATGCACGGTTGGTGGCCCTGGCTTCGGAAAATGCTGCCGCCAATGGGCTCTCGGCGCAAGCCCGATATCAGGTGGCTGATCTGACCCAGGCGCGGATGAGTGACTTTCAGATGGCAGGAACTATCGACAAAATGCTGATTGACCCGCCCCGAAGTGGGGCTATGGAAGTGTTGCAAAGTCTGACTCCCGGTGTATCCCGTCTGGTCTATGTTTCCTGTAATCCGGCGACTCTGGCCCGGGATGCCGAATATCTGGTGCACGAGCGTGGTTATCACCTGAAAGCAGCGGGTGTCATTAACATGTTCCCCCATACTGCCCATGTCGAATCCATTGCCCTTTTTGAAAAATGAAACGCCAGCAAACTGGTTTTGGGTGGATGTTGCCACTCAGAACCTGCGGGTGATGCAAGCTGCGCACGAAACAGTGCAATATCCCATTTCAACGGCCCTTAACGGACTTGGAGAAAGGCGTGACAGCGCCTGTACGCCACGCGGTTGGCATCAAGTCAGGGCAAAAATTGGCGCGGGATTGCCAGCTAATGCCATTCTGCGCGGACGCCGCTGGACGGGAGACTGCTATGACGCCAGCGAGGATCCGGACGAAAACGGCCATCAGGACTGGATACTGGGGCGGATTCTCTGGCTTTCCGGCATGGAATCCGGGTTTAATCGCGGCGGCTATTGCGACACGTTCCGGCGCTACATTTATATCCATGGCACCGCCGATACCGCTCGTCTCGGTCAGCCCGTCTCGGCCGGCTGCATTCGCATGAGCCCGGAGAATGTGTGCATCCTCTTCCCTGAAACTGCTCCAGGGCTCCCTGTTTTTATTGGGCTACAGCCCCCTGTTGATTTCCCCCGTTGAGGAGGTTCTGAATGGCCTGGATTCGCTTACCCCGATTTCGTCGTGCCGTAAACGTATTCAACCCGAAACTGTTTGAAAGCTTGTCTCTGGCTGCCTTTCTGGCCTGGGTAGGCCTGGGTTCAGATGCTTTGTCCTCATCCGCCTACGGTCCTCCGGAAATTTATTATGCCTTGAAGGGGCATGAATATCTGGCGGTTTTCCTGGCCATTGGTATTCCGGTTTCGGTGTTCATTATCTCGGCAGGTTATAAGCAGGTGATTGCCTTATTCCCGGATGGCGGTGGTGGTTATCATACGGCCTCAACGCTGCTCGGTCCGAAAGCGGGTCTGGTCAGCGGTTCAGCCCTGATTGTGGATTACGTTCTGACCGCAGCCATTTCCGTGGCCTCTGGTACCGAAACGTTGCTCAGCAGCCTGCCGTCCTATTGGTACAGTGAACGCATCCTGATTGATGTGGCTATTTTGCTGTTTCTGATTTTCATCAATTTGCGCGGCATGAAGGAGTCCATCAAGATTCTCTTGCCCATTTTTATGGCGTTTGTCGCTACCCATATCATCATGCTGGGTTTTGGTCTGGTCAGTCATGTCGGCGATTTTCCGAGTATCGCCCACAATACGGTGGCTGGAGCCGCGCGTGATAACCAGTTGTATGGCTGGATATTCATTGCCGCACTGGTCATGCGTGCCTTCAGTCTGGGCGGTGGAACCTACACCGGTCTGGAGGCCGTGGCCAACGGGGTCCATATCATGCGCGAACCACGCATCCAGACTGGTCAGCGGACCATGACCCTGCTGGCCACCTCCCTGTCACTGGTGGCCGGAAGCCTGATATTTCTCTATCTCATGTATCATGTGCATGAACATCAGGGACAGACCCTCAATGCCGTACTTTACACGGCCATCACCAGCGACTGGACTATTGCCGGAATCCATTTTGGTCCTACAGCCACGGTAATTACTTTGGTCACGGAAGGATTGCTGCTGTATATTGCCGCCAATACCGGCATTATCACTGCCCCCATTGTCATGGCCAACATGGCGGTAGACCGCTGGCTTCCAGAACGCTTTTCCTATTTGTCGGACCGCTTTGTGTCGCGAAACGGCATTTTGCTGGTCGGTTTTGCAGCGGTGGCCATTTTGCTGGCGACCGGCGGGCATGTGAGTATTCTGGTGGTGCTCTACAGTATCAACGTGTTTATCACCTTCACGCTGACCATGGCGGGGCTGAGTCGCCACTGGTTTGCCCAGCGGCATCATGAGCCGCGCTGGAAAGGCCGCCTCACGATCAGTGTGCTCGGTTTCATGGTCACGGCATCCATTCTGGCCATCACCATTTTCGAAAA
>NZ_JBYCKP010000130.1:0-1589 GCF_057473445.1 Acidithiobacillus sp. TH-A36
CCGGATTGATAATCCGCTGGTCTGACCTATTCAATCACCAGCAATAAAGGCATTTCAGCCTGTGGCCATACCGTGATTTCTGGCACTTTGCCAAAATTGCGCCCAAGTGCCCCGAAAACTCCCGTTGATTGCGAGCACGCTGTGTTCGATTGCAGGCCGCACCTGCTTAACTGAAAAGCTCGCTGTGTGAGCCAAGCCGTGCAAGCTTGAGCGTATGGGTATTCGACTTGCGGTAGATCAGTAGCAAATCGGGCTTTACGTGACATTCCCGGTAACCTGCCCAATCGCCGCTTAGGTCATGGTCGCGATATTTGGCATCAAGCAGCTGGTCAGTCGCCAACGCCACCAATACGGGCTTCAGTTCGTCATCCAGTGTGGCCCGGTGCTGTCCTTTGGCTTCGCGTTTGTAATCACGTTTGAATGATGAAGACCGGTCAATCGTCCGCATGCAGGTCTGCCATCAGATCATCAACGCTGGCGAAGCGCTTCCCTTTCCCGGCCTCCAGCTCGGCAATGGCCTTGCGGGTAGTCGTATTAGGTACCTTTACCTCGAAAGGCAAACGGCGCTCATCGGCTATGCGCAACATCAGCAAGCGAATAGCATCAGAGACGGACAGGCCCATCGCTTCGAGGGCTTCGGCGGCGCGTTCCTTGGTGTTAGTGTCGATGCGAGCGCGGACATAGGTATCGGTGGTACTCATGGTGATTTCCCATAAATCGGTTTCAGAGTTTCTAATGTAGTCTTCTTGTGACTACAAATCAAAGGCCGCCGCTGGATCGCTCCCCCTGCTTCGTTCGTCGGAGATTTCGGCAGTTTATTGGACCATCGGGAATGGATCAGCTTTCAAGTGTCTGCAGCACACCATTCTGCAGGCGCAACACCCGCCCCATATGTGCCGCCAGCGCGGGCTCGTGGGTGACAATAACCAGCGCGGTGCCCAATTCCCGGTTCAGGCTGAGCATCAGGTCATGGACACTCTCGGCCGATTCGCTGTCCAGATTTCCCGTCGGCTCATCCGCCAGAAGCAGGGCCGGTCGGGTTACCAGGGCACGGGCCAGCGCCACCCGCTGCCTTTCGCCACCGGACAACATGCCCGGCTTGTGCTGCAAGCGCTCACCCAGACCGACCCGTGCCAGAATTTCTTCGCCCCAGGCCTGCACCGAATGCCGGGGCACCCGACGAATCAGGAGCGGCAAGAGTACATTTTCCAGGGCGGTAAACTCCGGTAACAGGCGGTGTAACTGATACACAAAGCCGACACTCTGGTTGCGCAGGCGGCTGCGTGCAGATTCCCGAAGTTTGTAGATTTCCTGGCCGAGAATGCGGACCACCCCTCCCGAGGGTTTTTCCAGCCCCCCCATCAGATGCATCAGGGTGCTTTTGCCCTGCCCCGATGCGCCGACAATGGCCAGGCTTTCGCCTTTGCGGATTTGCAAATTGACGTCGCGGATGACTTCCAGCTTGTCTCTGCCAATGGCAAAACTCTGACGTAAATGCTCTACGGACAGGACCAATTCATCATTCATAGCGCAAAGCCTCCGCCGGAGCGACCCGTGATGCCCTCCAGGAGGGGTACAAGGTGGCAATC